>NZ_RCWF01000006.1 GCF_003667345.1 Poseidonibacter antarcticus | reverse complement strand
GGGACTTGAACCCCCGACCTGCTGATTACAAATCAGCTGCTCTAGCCAAGCTGAGCTACACCAGCAACAATAAAATATTTCTAAAAAGCTATACCAATCGTATACTTTTTAATGGTGTCAAGAGAGAGACTTGAACTCTCGACCTCCGGCTTATGAGACCAGCGCTCTAGCCAGCTGAGCTACCTTGACGTATATGGCTAATTGGTTGCGGAAGCTGGATTTGAACCAGCGACCTACGGGTTATGAGCCCGTCGAGCTACCGTGCTGCTCTATTCCGCGATAATTAAAATAAAGTGGAGCGGGAAACGAGACTCGAACTCGCGACAATCTGCTTGGAAGGCAGAGGCTCTAGCCAACTGAGCTATTCCCGCACACTAATTAGTAATATAAAATGAGTCTAAATAGTATTACTACTTCTATTTAGATAATGGAGCGGGAAACGAGACTCGAACTCGCGACAATCTGCTTGGAAGGCAGAGGCTCTAGCCAACTGAGCTATTCCCGCATACACTATACAATGGTGGGTTATGGAGGACTCGAACCTCCGACCACTCGGTTATGAGCCGAGTGCTCTAACCAGCTGAGCTAATAACCCTGGTTAAATCTAAAGTGGCGGACAGTGAGAGATTCGAACTCTCGGTACCGTTGCCAGTACGCATCCTTAGCAGGGATGTGGTTTCAGCCAGCTCACCCAACTGTCCTTCTTTTCAAGTTTCGTTTACCACGAAATTTGGATGGGAATTATAATAGTATATCACTTAAATTATACTTAAAATTATTCCTTCTTTATAAAAATTTTTAAGAAAATTTATTTTAGTCAATTTTTAAATCATAATCATAGTATAATGAGACTATAGAAACAAAGGGTTACTTATGAAAAACATATTCAAACTTTATAATATTTTTCTCTTATTATTAATAATATTCTTTATAGGATTAACATATATTTATCAAAAAGAGGAAGCTAGCCTTCGTTCAAGTACATTAAATAAAATCAAGACTCAATCTGAATATATAAACGAATACTTTTATATAAATAAAGCATTTATTTTATCTTTAAAAAATACATTAGAAAGTAATTTAAATATTCAAGATCTTATTCATCCTTTATTCAATAATATAAAAAACAAGAAGGATATAGGTATATATAACATAGTATGTAATGATAAAAGCATAAAATTTACACTAAATGGTATTGGTTCTATTGATGAAATAGATTTAGATACTATTCAAGAATTGAATTCAGTTTTATATCTTAATCCATTATTTAGAACTATTCTAAACTCTAAACATGGCATTCCATGGGTTTATTATTCATCAGTAAAAAACTTTATATATATAGCTTCATCAAATAATGTATGGGATAAGAAATTTTTAAAATATCTTTATACAAAAGAGTTTTGGACAGAAGCAATTCCAAAAAATAATCCAAAAAAAAAGTTAATATTAACAAAAATATATAATGATGCAGCAGGTAAAGGTTATCTAACAACATTATCTTTACCTATATTTTATGACAATGTATTTAAAGGTGTTTTATCAATTGATATTTCTCTTAACATATTAAATAAAATGCTTAATAAAATTGATTTACCAGGGAAGGTATATTTAATTAAAAAAGATAATTCTATAATTGCAAGTAATCAAATATTTAAATTAAATGAAAAACTTAAAAGAAATAAGGAAACTTTTTCTATAAATCTATTTGATGATAATTTAAAGTTGCTCTATATTGAAAATAAAAAAGATGTAATAATTACCATTTTATCTAATACTTTTCCTGTGATAATGCTTTTATTATTTAGTTTAATTATTGTGTGTGTATTAGCACATACAATAATGTTAATAAAAAAAATCAAAGAAATAGCTAATAGAGATTTTTTAACATCTCTTTTAAATAGACGTGCAATGATGAAAGAAATGAGTAGACAATTAAGTATAGCAAATAGATATAATCAATCTACAGCATTACTATTAGTTGATATTGACTTCTTTAAAAGAGTTAATGATACATATGGTCATCAAGTAGGAGATATTGCAATACAACAAATCTCAAATGTTCTAAGTAAAAATGTTAGAGAATCTGATCTTGTCTCAAGATATGGAGGAGAAGAATTTTTAATTCTGCTATACAATACTAATATAGATGATGCATATATACTTGCTGAAAGAATTAGAAAAGAAATTGGAAATTTAAAAATTAAAGAAATAGATTTTCAAATAACTGTAAGTATTGGATGTACTGAATATATAAAAAATGAGTCAATTGATGATTTTATAAATAGATCAGATCTTTTACTTTATGAAGCAAAAGAAAAAGGTAGAAACCAAACTATAAAAGCTTAGGTTTCTTATTTCTTTAAATATTAGCTAATATTTTTTCTACTACTTCTTTTGGATTAGAAGATTTATAAATAGGACGACCTACTACTATAAAATCAACTAAATTTTCTTTTGCAAAAGGAAGATTGGCTACTCTTTTTTGATCACCTGAATCCTCACCAAAAGGTCTTATACCAGGACAAAGAGTAATAAACTGCTTTGAAGTATTATTTTTAATATCTAAGCTTTCGTAAGCAGAACAAACTACACCATCAACTCCTGATTCAAAAGTATCAATTGCAAGTTTAGTTGCTTTTGTATTTATATCTTCGTTATATACTGCTTTAAATTCATCATTATCAAAAGATGTTAAGGCTGTAACAGCGATTACAAGAGGTTTATTTGGAATATCTTTAATTCTATTCATAACTTCACTCATTGCACGTTTTCCTGCACTTGCATGGACATTACACATATCAACAAGACCAAAGTTTGCAATCTCTTGGGCTGCATCAGCCATTGTATTTGGAATATCATAAAGTTTTAGATCTAAAAATATTTTAAATTTTGGATTTATTGCTTTTATATCTTCTAAAAACTTTTTTCCATCTCTTATATATGATCTAAACCCTACTTTTAACCAAACATCAAAATCTTTGATTTGTTCTACTAGTGCAAGATTTTCTTTTGCACTTGGTAAATCTAAAGATACGCAAAGTTTCATTGCATTACTCATTTTTTAAGCCTTTGAAACTTTGTCAAGAAGTCCATTCATAAACTTAGGAGCTCCATCACTTGCTAATCTTTTAGATAATTCTATTGCTTCATTGATAATAATTGCTTTTTCAAGATCTTCATATTTAATTTCATAAATTGCAAGTCTTAAAATTGATTTTTCAACTGAACCTATATCAGCTAGAGTTCCTTGATTTAAGTGAGAAACAATCTCTTTATCAATTTCTTCAATATTATCAATAACACCATTAAAAAGATTTAATGCAAACTCTTTTTGTTTATTTCTAATTTTCTTATCTTCTAAAATATCGTCAACATATTTTACAATACCTTCATTACCTAAATCATATGCGTATAAAAGACCGATTACTGATTCTCTTGCTTGTGTTCTAGTTGCCAATTTATTTATCCATCGCTTTATATAAGTCTAACATTTCAATAATTGTAACCATAGCTTCTGCACCTTTGTTTCCAACTTTTGAACCAGCTCTTTCAATTGATTGCTCAATTGTATTTGTTGTTAAAACACCATTTGATACAGGTTTCCCGTATTTTAAAGCAACTGTTGCAATACCTTTTGTAGCTTCTGCTGAAATGTAATCAAAATGAGGAGTTGCACCACGAATAACAGCACCAACACAACAAACTGCATCATATTTACCACTTGCTAATGCTTTTTCTAGAGCAAAAGGAATTTCAAAAGCACCTGGTACTAAAATTAAATCTAAATTATCTTCATTCCCACCATGTCTTTTAAATGCATCTTGTGCGCCTTCAACTAATCTATCAGTTATAATGTGATTAAATCTACCATTGATTACTGCAATTTTTTCATTACCTGTTAATCTTAAGTTACCTTCAATAATATTCATTTGTTTCTCCAAAAAAATTAGTAATTTTAAAAAATTACCCAATTATATTTATTTATTTTTTGCGATTATATCTAAAATTTGATTAGTTTAAAGGAAATGGAGTTTTTAATAGTTTATAAAAGGGTAAAAGCACCCTTTTATTTATTTGTAGTTTAAAACGTCTTGAATAGCAAATAAATCATCAATAACTTTATATAATTTATCTACTTGAACCATATTAGGTCCATCACTTAAAGCAATATCAGGGTTTGTATGTGTTTCAAAAAAGAAACCATCAACACCAACAGCTGCTGCTGCTTTTGCTAAAGAAGGAACAATAGCAGAGTTTCCACCTGTTGTTCCTCCAGTACTTGGAACTTGTGCTGAGTGTGTTGCGTCAAAAATAACTGGTGCAAACTCTCTCATAGCAATAAGATTTTTCATATCAACTATTAAAGAACCATATCCAAAGACATTTCCTCTTTCACAAAGCCACACACCATTTTTATCAGAATTTTCATAATTAACTTCATCAATTCCTCTAGTTCTTAACACTTTGTCAACTGGATGTTTCATACTTCCTGCGGCTAAGAATTGACCTTTTTTTATATTAATAATACAATTTGTCTTTGCAGCTGCAACTAATAAATCAGTTTGTCTACATAAAAATGCTGGTATTTGTAAAATATCTAATACTTCACCTGCTGGTGCAGCTTGAGTTGATTCGTGAATATCTGTTACTAATTTGTATCCAAATTGTTCTTTTATTTCTTGGAAAAGTTTTAAGCCCTCTTCTAATCCAGGTCCTCTATATGAATCTAAACTTGTTCTATTTGCTTTATCAAATGAGGCTTTAAAATAAAATTCAACTCTTTTATTTTCACTTAATGGTATTAATTTTTCTGCAATTCTCATTACAGTATCTCTATCTTCTAAAACACATGGTCCTGTTAAAATTTTCATTTGTTTTTTCCTTTAAAAATTATTCGTTTTTCTTCACCTGTCAATGCATAATGAAATTCATTTATATTTTGACAAATATATTCTATATCATTTTTAGCATGATTATCACATGCTAATAAAAGCTTATCACCTATTTCTAAATTATGTTCATAAAGTGGAAGTAAAAGTGGATTCCCTTCCCTTTCTAAGAGTAATGGTACCACATTATTTCTCTGTTCTTTATTATGTAAAGATGTTGCAATAACATCTAATTGTAAACTATTTCCTTCTTCTAAATGATTAAATATTTGAGGTGTTTCTTTTTCATTTATTTCTATTTCAAAAATATTTGGATTATGGTTTGTCTCTTCAACTAATCTTCTTACAAGTTTTGAAGCCCATTGTTCATCCTTTTTTATAATTATTCTTAAAAATTTATCAGCAAGAGGATTTATTAATGCATTTGCAGTTTTATTAATTAATATTTTAGAAGGTACAAAAATATGATCAATATTTGCATTTTCAAAAATGGAGTAATCTTCCATTTCATTTTCTCTTATAATTGTCATTATTTTGGGATTTAATTTCTTTGCAGTTGCTAATACTGAAAGATTTGTGGTATCATCATTTGTTGCAGCTATTATGGCTACAGATTCTTTAATCCCAATATCTAAAAGCATTTCTTTGTCATCAGCATTTGCAAATGTAAGATGAGACATTTCTTCTTCGGATAAATCACCAATTGAATTTTTATTAATTTCAACTAGTTCAGCTTCAATATTATTTGATCTTAATTTCTGATAAATTTTCTTTCCCATTCTTCCATAACCACAAATTATATATTTTCCCTTTGGGAAAGTTGGAAGAGTTGCATTTAAATCATCTATTTTATAAAGCCATTTTTCTAATTTAAATAAGTTTGGAGCACTTAAAGCCATATTAATTTCAGAAGAAATAATAGAAAAAGGATTTGCAATTATTTCAACATTTAAATCTTTTAAATTTTCTGTATGATTAATTGTAGTTGATTTAGCAGCTATTTTTACATATTTATTTAATAATTTTGAAATTAATGCAATTTTTAAATTTAGAGTATCATCTTCAAATAAAGAGACTATTGCCTTACAATGATTTTTTTTAATTCCAGCTAATTCTAAGGCCTTAAGATTATAATTTTCTGAATATAAAACAGGTATTGTAGGAGTAAAATTCTCTAACATTAAATGATTTATTTTATTTCTATTTTTTTCAATTACAACAGTTCTAATACCATCTTCAAGTGCTTTTTTAATAATTTCACTTGTAATTTGATTATAACCTAAGATAATTATAAACTTTTCTTTTAAATTCTTTATTTGTCTACGAAATCTTGCTCTTTCTATCTCTTGCAAAAAAAGTTTATCTTGAAGAAGAGAGACCAAAGTCCCAATTCCGTAAAACCATCCAAGGACAGTTATATAAATAGAAAAACTAACCCATATTCTTTGAGAATACGTAAACTCAAATGGTGTTTCACCAAATCCTATAGTTGTAGCTGTATATGTGATAAAATAAAAGGCATCAAATATTCCCATGTGATAAGGCTGTCCATCTTGATTAACACCTTCTATTAAAATAAGTCCTGTGATTGAAATTGTGTATGTTATAATAATTACTAGGAAAGGTATACGCATTCTTTGTAATATTATAAATAATGAACTGTTTTCCAATGTTTTACCTAATTTTATCGTTTTGATTTAAGTGTATCTCCTACATATAATAAAACAGATACAATATTTGCTAATAATGCACCACCTGATAATGAAACAATCGCCCCTATAACCTCAGCATCTATAACATAAACATACGTAGCTACTGTCCATATAATTGCAGCAGCAAAAAGTTGTATATCTGCAACTAATGATGTTGCTAATAAAACTGAACCCATTTGTGTTTTATCACCAAGTTTTAGTGTTGTTGCAATAAGATTAACAATAATAGCTGCAAAAAGTTCATATTTACTATGATCTTCTAAAGAGTGCATATCTCCATAAAAAAAACCAAAGTTAACTGTCATTGCTAAAATAATAAAAAATCCAGATATTACCTTATCTAAGTTCATGATATTCATCCTCCAAATCTTTTCCAATATCAAGTCTTCTTGCGAATACACTATCAATATTATCATGTACTCTTGAATCTTTATCTAGGAAAAGTATTTTATGTTTATTTAATTCATTTATATTTTTTAATCCCATAATAGCAAGCATTCCCTTAACACTTTTTAATAAGTTGTTATGATAATTTCTAACTTTTTTAGCTTGTTTATAAACGAAATATTTTTTTCTTTTTTTCTTATCTTGAGTTGCCAAACCAATAGGACAAACATGACCCGTTGTACCAGAACAATATCTCGCTCTAATACATCCAGCACTCATCATAAATCCACGTGCAATTTGAATAAAATCAGCACCAATTGCCATATTAATAATAACATCATCAGGTGTTAAAACTTTACCACTTGCTATAATTTTAACTTCTTCTCTTATGCCATATTTTCTTAATACTTTATCTACTAAATAAATTGAATCTCTTATATTTAATCCAACTCTTTCCATCATTTCAATTGGAGCAGTTGCACTACCTCCTGAACCACCATCTAAAGAGATGAAATCTGGATATCTAGTATCACCTAAATCTATTCTTCTCTTAATTTCAGCAGCGTATGGTTCAATATTTTCAATATCAGAAATTACTATTTTTACACCAACTGGTTTTTCTGATAATTCTTGTAATGTTCCAATAAAATCAAATAATTCTTCTAAAGTATTAGCATAAGGAAATCTATTTGGAGAGAATACATCTTTATAAGCTTCTACATTTCTATAATACGCAATAGCTGGAGTTACTTTATGTGCAGCTAATTTCCCACCTGTTTGTTTTGCACCTTGAGCCATTTTAATTTCAGTCATTCTACAAAACTTCATCGTTTTTTGATATCTATCTGGATCAAATTTTCCTTCTTTATCCCTTGCACCGTAAAGTCCAGAACTTATCTGAAAAATTATATCTGGCATATCTTCTGGTACATCTTTTGGAAAATTTTCTAAAGGAGCATCCCAATTTATTCTATGGAATAGTTGAGATTTAAGATCAAATACATAAGTTTCCGCTTCTTTATCTTTACCAAAAACTAGACTTCTATATACATCTGCTGCTAATGCTCCATTAAAAAGGAAATGCATAATATCTTTTGCTGCTCTAGAAAAAATATTACCATGAACTATTTTCATATATTCAGGCTTATAACTTTGATGAGTAATAAAAAAGTTAGATGTTACTCCACCCTCACCTGAGTTAATAACAAAACCTCCCATTTTAGCACCTCTTACAAATGCTCTTGTTCCTTCAGGTGAGATAGATCCATCACTCATAGCTGATCTTCCAATAATTGATTTACTTATATAAGGGTTTTTTCTATTAGCCCCAAATATAACTTCAAACTCTTGATCTACTTCATCTTCATTTAATACAATATTTGCATGTCTTATCATAAATTTTGGCTTTGGTAAAGGTTGAGCAGGAGAAAAAGATGCATAATTTGGTACATCATTTGCAGCTTTGTAAACCCAGTCTAATTTATCTTTTGATTCATAGAATTTTTCATCACCAAAATATTGTCTAAAAGGTTCTCTAGCTTCCTCAAAAACATATCTTAATCTTCCTATAATTGGATAATTTACTAATAATTGATGATCTCTTTGAACATATTTATCATGTATATACCAAGCAAAAATTATTATCCAAAATAAAATCCAAAAATCTGTACTAAGTTCTAATTCCATATAAATCCTTTTTTAGCTCTTTTTACTAGATACTAAAAGTCCACTTAAAACAATGAGTAGTATACCAAAAGAAATCCATATTGTAGGAAGACTATCACCTAACATAATTCCTAAAATAATTGAAAATGCAATATTTGAATATGATATTGTTCCAATAATTCCTGCTTTTGCACAAGAATACGCTTTTGTCATATAAATTTGCGCAAATGTAGCAGTTATACCTAAAGCAACAATGTAATACCAATCATTACCTGTTGGTACAACAAAAGAGGCAAATAAATAGTCTAGATTATGATTTGTATAAAAAGTACCAATAATCAGAAGTATCAAAGGTCCAACTGTTCCAATTAACATAAATGATAAAACAATAGCTCTTGAATCATAAAATTTTCGAAGCTCTCTAATAGATGTATATGCTAATCCAGCACCAACACCACATAATATTCCTAAGTAATCTGTTTTTTCTAAATTATTCGCATCAAAACCTGTCATAAATAATATTCCAATAAAACCTATAAAAACACCTAACCATCCTCTAATTCCCAGTTTTTCTTGTACAAATAAATATGCGAAAATAGCTGAAAAAATTGTTGATGTTTTTGAAAAAGTCATAGCTTCTGCTAAAGGTATTTGTGAAATATTATAGAAGAAAAATAGTAAGGCAATAAAACCAGCCATTCCTCTGAAAATTAAAAGAGATGGTCTTCCACCAACTTGTGATAAAGGTTTTCTATATATTGATAGTAAAATTAAAAAAACGCCAAAGACATTTCTAAAAAAAACAACTTCGATTGAACTCATTGAGTCACTTAATTCTTTTGCTACAGCTCCCATAAAAGCAAATAACAAAGAAGCAAATAACATATATTTAGCACCTTGTAGTACTTGATTATCCATTTATTATTCCTAAATTAAAATCGCAATTGTATTGGTATCTATATTAAAAAAAGATTATTAATTTTACTCTTTAAAGCATACTTTGGTTAAAATATATACTTTATATACAACGACAATATATTTATAGTAGGAATAAAATGAAATATTTAAAAATTCTTGGAGAAAACAAACTTTCTGGTGAAGTTTGTATTTCTGGAGCTAAAAATGCGGCATTACCTTTAATTGCATGTACAATTTTAGCAAAAAATGAAATTAAAATGGGAAACTTACCCGATGTAGTTGACATCAATACTTTTTTAAAACTTATTGCTAAACTTGGTGGAACTTTTACAAAAAAAGATCACACTGCAAATATATCAACAATAAAACTTGATAAAACTACTGCAACATATGATATTGTAAAAACAATGAGAGCATCTATATTAGTTTTAGGACCAATTCTTGCAAGATTTGGACATTGTGAAGTTTCACTTCCAGGTGGATGTGCTATTGGTCAAAGACCTGTAGATTTACATTTAAAAGCATTAGAACAAATGGGTGCTAATATAATTATAAATCATGGATATATTGAAGCATCAGCACCAAATGGATTGCAAGGTGCAAAAATTGTATTTGATAAAGTAACAGTTGGTGGAACTGAAAATATTGTTATGGCAGCAGCTTTAGCAAATGGTGAAACTACAATTATCAATGCAGCAAAAGAACCAGAAATTGTTCAGCTTTGTGAAGTAATTGCAAGCTCTGGAGTTAAAATTGAAGGTATTGGTACTTCTACATTAAAAATAACTGGTACAAATAAAGAACTTTTAGAAATAAAAGATTTTGATGTAATTCCTGATAGAATTGAAGCAGGTACATATATGTGTGCAGCAGCTATTACAAATCAAAAAGTTAAAATTTCTAATGTTATTCCTTTACACTTAGATGCAATTACGTCAAAACTTGAAGAAATGAATTTTAAAGTTTTACAAGATGAAACAAGTGTAACTATACTTCCTACAGATGAAATTAAACCTGTAAATATTTTCACTACAGAATATCCAGGTTTCCCAACTGATATGCAAGCACAATTTATGGCATTAGCAACACAAGCAAATGGTACAAGTACTATTGATGAAAGATTATTTGAAAATAGATTTATGCATGTTAGTGAATTATTAAGACTTGGTGCTGATATTCATCTAAATGGAAATACAGCAACAATAAATGGGAAAAGTGGAACATTGTGTGGTACTGATGTAATGGCCACTGATTTAAGAGCTTCATCTGCTTTAGTTTTAGCAGCACTTGTTGCAAAAGGTGAAACAAATATTCATAGAATTTATCATCTTGATAGAGGATACGAAGACCTTGAAGGAAAGCTTACAAAAATTGGTGCAAATGTAAAAAGGTTTACAGAATAGAACACCTTTTATAATGATAGGTTAAAAACACTTGACTTATCATTTTTTTAAGTATAAATTAAATAAAATCATAACAATTATACAAAAGGTGAAATATTAAAATGAAACTAGAAATCTCTTTATTTAAATTCGACAAAAAATCTGATTATTTACCATTTTACACTAAACATTTTTTAAAAATCCAATCTGAAAAAACACTATTAGATATTTTAAATACTATTAATAATGAAAAACCATTCGGATATGAAAATGACGAGAACTTTGATCTTGTAGTAAATGGACTATATTTAAAAGCATCTACACCAATTAATGAATTAGTTGATATGTTTGGAAAAGACTTAACTATTGAGCCTATTTCTGTTAGAAGAGCAGGAAATGACTTAATTATTAATGATGATGATTTTAATAAAAAATTAAATATATTAAATGACTTTATCTCTGATGAAGATAAACAATCTTACTTAGATTTAAAACAATATTATTATGCTTCAAATACTTTAAATCATAATAGTGATTATGTAGGAGATGCTGTTTTAATTTTGGCATATGATTTAATTTTAGCTAATAAATCTATTGAAAATGAAATATTAAATATATTAAAAGAGCATGAAGCAGGAGCTTCATTTCATACTAGTTTAGAAAATAGAATCTATAAATTTGATAAATGTATTGAAGATAAAATTATAAGTATTCAAAAGAAACTTAAGTTAGTAGATGACAAACAAAACTTTAGAGTTAATAATACTTTGATTATTGATTTTGGGAATTTTGAAGAAACAAATGAAATCAAACACGATTTTAATGATTTTAACATTGCTTATTATTCATCAAAAAAATGTGAAAAAACTACTTCTTTACTAAATCAATTAAAAGCAAAATTCTTAAATTTAGAAACTCTTAAATTAGATTTAGCAAAAAATACATTTAACAAAAACCAAGATATTACATATCAAGTTGCTACGACAATATTATTAGATGCTTTTGATAATAATGCTGATTTTTTATTAGTTGATAATGATGATGATTTCTATATTTTTGATTATAATAGGAAAGCATTAGAAAAATATTCAGGAAGAGAAGTAATTTTACCTATAATTCATATAAATGAATTACAAAAACTTGCAAGTGGTGAACATAAAATCGCTAAGAAAACGCTAGTTAAACATCAAATCAATCCTGAGATTGTATAAGATAAAGGTAAGAAAAATTGAAATTAGATTTAACATTTATAATCTTAGCTAGTTTGCTAATAGCTTGTTTAATTCCACTTTATATCTATAGAAGGAAAGTTTTTTCTTTTTCTTATAAAACAGGTGATTTAGATCTTTTTATAAAAGATTTAAAAGAGTATATGCAAAGAAATCATCCAAAGATGTCTTTTGATTATTCTATTATTGAAAAAACTAAAGATGAAAAAGATATAAGAATTAAAGAAACTTTAATTGTTGAAGATATAATCAATCAATTTTATTACTATGAATATGAAAAAGAAACTCAAAAAGATATACCTAGAGAAAAACATTGGACTGGATATGAAGAAAAATCATTTTCAAATCCAAAAGTTCCTAGTGATTGGAAAGAAAGACGAAAACTTGCATGGCAACGAGATGAGAATAAATGTAATAGATGTGGTACAAAAATAAGACTTGAAGATACTTTTACTACTTTTGCAAAAGATATTTCAAAAGGTGGCGGTTATAACTTTGAAAATATTATCATTTTATGTTCAGATTGTAATAAAGTAATAAACTCTCAAAATCCTAAAAATGGTATTGCATCCTTACAATTAAATGAATCACTAATGAAATACGTAGCAGGATAAGACTATTTTTTTAATATAATAGATATTAGAACTTTTAAATATAATATGATAACGATTTTTCATCAGTATCATATAATTTTTTAATATCCTAATATCTCGGCAACTCTTTTCTCATGCTCTGTTCTAGTATCAATTTCTTTAATTTCTTTATCTTTATTAATATAGTTATCTTTTTCTTTTTTAAAAGTTTTTATTTCTTCTTCCAATTCTTTATTTCTTTTTAATCTTTTTAAATCTTCTTTATCTTGAAATAACTTATTTTCCTTAAGTCTAAATTCTAATTCTTTTGTATATTTATCTTCTAATCTTGAAAGTTGAGATAATTGATTTCTAATATAAGTTAAGTCTTTTGATTTAGGAATAATATAAGGAGTAATTATTACAACTAAATTGATTTTATCATTAACTTTTTTTCTACTTTTAAATAAGTTTCCAAATAAAGGAATATCACTGAAAAACGGTACATCATCATTAAGAATATCTGATTTATTTTTTATTAATCCACCAATAATTACTGCTTCACCATTTGTTACAATAGCTGAAGTTTTAACTTCTTTCTTTGTTGTATCAGCATTAATTTGTCCTTCTTTTAATTCTCTAGCATCTTCTAAAATTGCTTCTATTTCAAGTGTAACTTTATTTTCATTTGAAATTCTAGGTTTAACTTTTAATGTCAATCCAACATCTTCTCTCTTAAAAGAGTTTGAAGAAGTGGTTAGATTTGTAGAATCAACAATAGAAGAAGTTTGAAAAGATTTTGTTTCTCCAACATAAATTGAACTTTCCTTATTATTTATACATAATATTGAAGGTTCTGAAACAATATCAATAGCTTGGTTTTGTTTTAATAGGTTTATTGTTGCGCCTAAAGCTAAACCTTTAGTTAAATTAGTTGGCATTTCAATAATAGAAGATATCGAAGAATCTAATACAAAAGAATTCCCACCTAAATTTGATGCAAAGGAAAATAATCCTCCATTACCTGAGATTCCTCCACTTAATCCATATTTAATACCAATATCTTTAGTTCTATTTTCACTAACCTCAATAATTTTAGCTTCAACATAAACTTGTAGTTTATCTTTATCTAATTCATTAATTAAATCTTTAATATAATCAATTTCATCAGAAGGCCCCATTAAAACAATTGAATTTGATTCTTCATCAACTGAAGATAATGGTTTTAAATTAGGATCTAAATATATTTTCTTTCCAATGATTCCATTAATTATTTTAATAACATTTTTAGCTTCTATATTTTTTAAGGATAAAACTTCAACAACTCTTTTTACAAGAGAATCATTTCTATCAATATCTTTAATATATTTTTTTAAATATCTAATATTTTGATTTTTTCCTACAATTACTAATGAATTATTATTTGCATTAGCAATAATTGATACTTTTTGAGTTTCTATTTTATTATTAAAAATTGATTTAGAAAGCTCATCTAAACTCTTCTTTGCATCTGATGCTTTTATATTTTCTAACACAATTATTTCTATATTTTTCTTAGCCCCACTAGTCATAATATCCACAATTTTTTTTATAGTTTTAATATTATCTTTAAAATCTGTAATAATTAAACTATTTGATTCTTTATTTGTAACTAATTTTGCATTTTTTGAAATAAGATGTCCAATTTTTGAAGCTATATAATCCGCATTTGCATTATATACTGGGAATATTTCCGTAAACATTTGATAATATAGGTTATTTTTATTTTCATTTATTATAGGTACATTATTTTTTGCACTTTCTTCTAGCTTTATTATTCTCATAATATCATCACCTTGAATAAGAGTAAAACCTTTTGCTTCAAGTGAATAAATCAATATTTTTACTAAATTTTTTTTATTCAAAGGTTTACTTGAAATAAAATCCACATTTCCTTTTATATCTTCAGTCAGTAAAATATTTTTCCCTATAATTTTAGATGTTATTTTTACTAAATCCATAATTTTTAAATCTTTAAAATTAACATTTATTTTTTCATCTGCCAAAGATAAAAAATTTAATATTAATATACAAAGAATAATTTTAATCAATTTCATAATTTAACTCCAATATTTAGATATTTTGTATATAATAAGCTTTATATAACTCATCAAAATATTTTATTTTGATATATATTTCATACAAATTTTATTAGATTTTATGCTTATAAAATCTAACTTATTTCTAATTTGAAGATTTCATTATTACAAACCTTATAAATAATTTTTATTATTATATCATTATTTTGCTTACTATTTTTATTTGTATACAAACAATCTTACTTTTGTTTCTTCACTTTTTATTATTAAGCTTACTATTAAAAGTATTTAATTGATTTGTTTAATATTTCTTGTAAGTTTTGCTTCTAGATTAATAAATTCTTCTTCTGTAAGTTCAATATCTAAAACAACTTTTGTAGAGAAATCTTTCGATTTTATATTTATATTTTCTTGATTTAAAAGATATTCTAGTTGAGAAAAGTCACTATATTCACACTCTAGGGTTTTTATTTCTAATTTTTTATATTCTTTAAATTCACTTATATTTATAACTTCATTTACACTTGCAGAATAAGCACGAACTAGTCCGCCTGTTCCAAGTTTAACACCACCAAAATATCTTATAATTATTACTGCTGTATTTATTAGTTCATTTCCCGCTAATACTGCAAGGCTTGGTTTGCCACTTGTACCTTTTGGCTCTCCATCATCACTGCTATTTTCAACAACTTGATCAAACTCATTTAGATATCGATATGCATATACAAAATGTCGAGCTTTTGGATGCTTATCTCTTAATTGTGTCATTACTTCATTAAACATTTTATAAGGCATTAAAAAAGCAATAAATTTTGATTTTTTTTCTTCGTAAGTGTAGCTAAACTCTTTTTGAACAAATTTCAACTATAATTCCCCCATGAGATTAGATTTATACTTAAGCACCAACTTCAATATTCAAAGCCGTAATAAGGCTAGTGAATTAATAAAATCCAATAAAGTCAAATGCGATGGCGTAATTATAACAAAACCATCTTTTAAAGTAGAGGAAAATCATAAGATTGAACTCCTTGAAGATGATTTTTATGTATCACGCGCTGCATATAAACTAAAATATTTTTTAGATGAATTAAAACACTTTGATTTAAAAAATAAAAATAGCCTAGATATTGGTTCTAGTACTGGTGGGTTTACGCAAATATTACTTGAAAATAATGTTTCCTCAGTAACTTGTGTTGATGTTGGGAGTAATCAACTTCATGAAAGAGTAAAAGATGACAAAAGAATATCTTTTTTTGAAAATACTGATATAAGAGTTTTTCAAAGTAAAGATGCTTTTGAAATAGTTACTTGTGATGTTTCTTTTATATCTATTTTACATATTATAGAAGATATAAATAGATTATCTAAAAAAGATATTATTATCCTATTTAAACCTCAATTTGAAGTAGGAACAAATGTAAAAAGAGATAAAAAAGGTGTTGTAAAAGACAATAAAGCAATTGTGCGAGCAAGAAATAAATTTATTGATTATACAAAACTATTAAATTGGGAATTAAAATATAGTTCTATGAGTAAACTACAAGGAAAAGATGGAAATGAAGAAGAACTTTTCTACTTTAGTAAATAAAAGTACAATCACTTCAATAGCAATTGGAGGTTTTGATGGAATGCATTCTGCTCATCAAGAATTATTTAAAAAATTAGATGAAAACGGAGCTATTTTATCAATTGAATCTGATTCTTCATCCTTAACTCCTAAAAAGTACAGACAAGAATACTCAAAATATCCTATATACTATTATCTTTTAAAAGATATAAAACATTTAAGTGGTGATAAATTTATAGACCTTTTAAAAGAAGAATATCCTAATCTAAAAAGAATTGTTGTAGGTTTTGATTTTTGTTTTGGTAAGAATAGAGGCTATTGTATTGAGCAATTAAAAGGAATATTCCAAGGTGAAGTTATTGTAGTAAATGAATTTAAAATTGATAATATTTCAGTACATTCAAGAATAATAAGAGAATATATTTCAAAAGGTGATTTAGAAAGTGCAAATAAATTTTTAAATAAAAAATATAAAATCTATGGAACACAAATAAAAGGTCAAGGATTAGGTTCAAAAAGTTTTGTACCAACAATAAATCTAAAAGTAAAAGATTTTTTATTACCACAAAGTGGAGTATATATTACAAAAACAATATTAAATGAAAAAGAGTATAACTCAATCACATTTTTAGGACATAGAGCTACAACTGATGGTTCTTATGCAATTGAAACACATATATTAGATAAAGATATTAAAAATGATGATTATGAAATTGCAATTAAATTTTATAAAAAGATAAGAGATAATGAAAAATTTGGATCATTTGAAGAATTAAAAAAGCAAATTTTATCTGATATTAATGTCGCTAAAGTCTATTTCACAAATAATATATAATACTCTAAATACTTATTAATAAGCATTTAGATAAAATAATTCTTATGGTAGATAAAGTATTTGAAAAATCAATAAAAAAACAATTTGAATTCGATGAAGAAGTAGCTTCAGTATTTGATGATATGTTAAACAGATCAGTTCCTTTTTATAAAGAGATGCAAAGATTATCAATTAATTTTGCATGTAAATTTCTAGAAGAAAACGATAAAGTTTATGATTTGGGTTGCTCAACAGCTTCAACATTAATCGAATTAAGTAAGCATTGTGATAAGAAATTAGAACTAATTGGAATAGATAATTCTACTGCAATGTTAAATAGAGCTTCAAAAAAAGCTAAAGCATTTGGCGTTGATATAGAATTAATAAATTCTGATTTACATGATGTTGATTACACAAACGCTAAACTAATTCTTTCAAACTATACATTACAATTTATTAGACCCCTACAAAGAGAAAAATTAGTTAAAAAAGTTTTTAATTCACTAAAAGATGATGGTATCTTTATATTTAGTGAAAAAGTAATATCATCAAATTCAAAATTAAACAAACAAAGTATAGATGAATACTATGAATTTAAGAAAACTCAAGGCTACTCAGAATTTGAGATTTCTCAAAAAAGAGAAGCATTAGAAAACGTTTTAATACCATATACAGAAGATGAAAATAAAAAGATGATATTAGATGCAGGATTTTCACATTGTGAAACAGTCTTCAAATGGGTAAATTTTGCCACATTTATTGCAATAAAATAAAATATGAAGGATACAATTATATGTTAGAAATAGGAAATAAAGCACCAGATTTTTGTGCAGCTAATCAAGATGACGTTGAAATTTGTTCAAGAGACTTAGATGGAAAATGGATAGTATTATATTTTTATCCAAAAGATTTAACACCTGGTTGTACTACTGAAGCTTGTGACTTTACAAGTTCTCATTTAGAATTTGATGATTTAGATGCAGTTATATTAGGTGTTTCTCCTGATGATACAAGTAAACATAGGAAATTTATTGAAAAACATGATTTATCAATTACATTATTAGCTGATACTAATAAAAAAATATGCGAAGATTATGGTGTATGGCAACTTAAAAAATTTATGGGTAAAGAATATATGGGAGTAGTAAGAAGCACTTTCATAATTTCTCCAGAAGGTAAAATAGCAGCTATTTGGGATAAAGTAAGTGTAAGAAAAAAGAAAACCGTAAAAGGTGAAAAAATTGAAATTTTACATGTAAATGAAGTAAAAGAAAAACTTCAAGAATTACAATCAAATTAATAGGAAAATAGAATGAATAAACTTTTACTAATTAGTATAACAATATTACTATCAATGACAATTGCAAATGCAAAAACTACAGTATGTTTTAAAAAAGATTGGACTTCTCCTTCAACTATTGAAACAACTGCTTTAGATGGTGGAGAGTGTGCAAGTAAATATTCAATTAAACAAATGCAAGAAATGGGATGGAATATTTTAGATATTAAAATAGATTCATCAAAAGATAAGCTAAGTTATCAATATCTTTTAAGTAATGATAAAATAAATACAAGTAATGACAATGTACAAGCTCAAATAAATACCAATCAAACAAGTAGTAAAAAGCACTTATCATTTAATGCTAGAGGTGTTAAAATAACTAATATAAAAAATAATAAAACTACTATAGATATAGGTAATTTAATTGTTGGTCAAAGCGGTATTGTTATTCATATTTATGATAATGACAAAAGAATGATAGTTGCAAATGCAAAAGTAATAGAATCTAATGAAACTTCATCGGTTGTTGAATATTTCAAATTTAATGATTTAGAACAAAATGCAATTCCTACTACAAAAAGAAAAGTACAAAAAAATGATATTTTAGTTTTAAATTATTTATATACAGCATCATTATTAATTGCACCTGATTTAAATACTTTTCAAGCAATAAGATCAAACTTTAAATATAATAATTTCTTACATTCTGATATTTTTGCTACAAAATTGAAAATTGATAATATGCCTTATTTAACTAAAGAATATATTCAAAAGTATGCTATAAATCAAAATTTAGGAACTATTTTTATAGTTGCCAATCAAAATGTATATATATTAGATACAAAAACTTTTAAAATATTAACAAGCTATAAAATAGCATATGATACAAGTAAAAGTGAAATGCCATTTTATACAAGAGTAAGCGAAATAGAAACTACAAATTTTGATATAGAGCTATTTTCTAATAGAGAAGATTTATCATATGATGACTATTATAAACAATTACTAGGATTAAAGTAATGATTGAACAAAAACATTTAGATTTTATAACAAATATAGTTGGAAAAGAAAATATAAAAAGTGATAAAGCTCATTTAATAGCTTATTGTTATGATGCAACAAAAACAAGATTTGAGCCTGATGCAGTTGTTTTTCCAAGAAATGAACAAGAAATTTCAGAAATCTTAAAATATTGTAATGAACATGAAATAGTTATTGTTCCAAGAGGAGCAGGTTCTGGTTTCACAGGTGGTGCTTTACCTGCAAATGGTGGTATTACACTTTCACTTGAAAGACATATGAATAAATTATTAGAAATTGATATGGAAAATATGGTTGGAGTTGTTCAACCAGGACTTATAAATATGGATTTTCAAAAAGCAGTTGAAGAAGTTGGCTTATTTTATCCGCCAGATCCAGCTAGTGAAAACTATTCTACTTTAGGTGGAAATGTTTCTGAAAATGCAGGAGGAATGAGAGCTGCCAAATATGGAATTACAAAAGATTATGTAATGGCATTAAGAGCTGTTTTACCAAATGGAGACATTATTAAAGCAGGTAAGAAAACACTTAAAGATGTTGCTGGATATAACACAGCAGGTATTTTGATAGCAAGTGAAGGAACACTAGCAGTAATAACAGAAATTACACTAAAACTTATTCCAAAACCAAGACATAAAAAAACATATATGGGGATGTTCCCAAGTGTTGAAAATGCGATGAATGCAGTATTTAAATCTCTTGCAAAAGGTGCAAATCCTGTTGCAATGGAATTTCTAGATGCACTTGTAATTAAAGCATTAAGAGATAAATTAAATGTAGACTTACCAGAAGATGCAGGAGCTATTTTAATTGGCGATGTTGATGGAAACCTAGAAGATGAAGTAAGCTTTCAATTAGATACATTAAAAGAGTCTTTTTTAGAAAATGGTTCTACTGATTTTATTGTTGCAAATGATGAAATAGAAGGTAATAAACTTTGGTTTGCAAGAAGAAATGCATCACCAGCTGTTACAATTTATGGAACGAAAAAACTAAATGAAGATATTTCAGTTCCAAGATCAAAACTTCCTGAAGCACTAGCTGGAATTTATGCAATTGGTGAAAAATACGGATTCCAAGTTCCTTGTTTTGGTCATGCAGGAGATGGAAATATCCATGTTAATGTAATGGTTAAAGATAAAGACAATGAAAAAGAAATGGCAGATGGTCACCAAGCTATTGAAGATATTTTCCAATTTGTTGTAGATATGGGTGGAACATTAAGTGGTGAGCATGGTATTGGTACTTCTAAAGCTCCATTTATGTCAATAGCTTTTAATGAAGCAGAAATGAATTTATTTAGAAGTATTAAAAAAGCTTTTGATCCAAAAAATATTTTAAATCCAAGTAAAATGGGATTATAATGAAATTATGAATGAAGATAATAGTAAAAAAAGTTTATTAAAAAAAGGGCTAAATATTTTAGACTCTTTTTTTAACGATGATACGACATATTATGCAGCATCATTAAGCTTTTTTACTATATTTTCTATTCTTCCTATAATCGCATTACTTATTGCAATAATATCAAACTTTCAAGAGTTTGATAGCTATCTTGAAGTTTTCACTTCATATATCTTTGATATGATAAATCCAACACACTCAGAAGAAATTGTAAACTCATTAAAAAACTATATCTCAAATTCAAGTGAACTAGGTTCCATTGGAATTATTTATATGCTTTTTGTGTTTATAATGTTTTTCAAAGATTATGAATACATTGTAAATAAAATACATAAAGTAAAAGGAAAATCAATTCATATTTCTTTTATTTTTTACTCAATATTTTTAGTTTTTATTCCTATAGTTTTTATAATAATAAATCTAATAATGTCTTTTTACAACAATACAGTATTTAATTTATTTATTTCATATATTTCTAGTTGGATACTTTTTTTCACTCTATTTAAAATAAGTGTAAATACTAAAATATCTAATAAAGCAGCATTACTTTCTTCTTTTATTACATTGATTGCTTTATCTATTACGAAAAACCTGTTTATTTATTATGTAATTTATAATAAAACATATACAACAATTTATGGTTCACTTGCAACATTATTATTTACATTTCTTTGGATTTATATTTCATGGATAATTTATTTATATGGTATAAAAATATGTTATAAACTTAATTTAGAGACTTTAGATAATCAAGGTATTAAAGAATAAGCATAAAAAAAGACTTATGCAAAATGCACAAGCCTTTTTAATCATTCTTTGTATTTACTAAATTGGTAAAACTCTAATGTTTTCATCAATTTTTTGTTGTAATACAGATTCGATTGCATATAATGTTCCAGATGACCCAGACGAACATCCTGAACATGAACCCAAGTATCTAATATATAAGTCGTAATGAGGAATATTGTCTTTAATATCAATAATCTCCATATTTCCACCATCCATAACTAACATTGGTCTAATATCTTCATCTAGAACTGAATCAATTTTTTTGATTCTTTGAACTAAAGTCATTTTATCAAATGTTAATTCTCCATTTTCACTTGCATCTGCTGCTTCTTTCATTTTTTCTTCCTCCATTAAGGCTCTTGTATCTTTTAAAATATCTACTAAATAAATATCTTTATCTTCGTGACCACCTGGCTTAATACATGATTTACAAAATGCACCAGCTTTTGTATAATCTGTAATTTGCTCAACAGTTTTTAAATCATTAAGTTTAATCACTTCTTGAATCGTTCCTAATGAAACTCTTGCACATTCACATACAATAACTTCATTTTCAAAAGATTCCATATCCACACCTTTATACTCAGATGCCGCTTTTTTAATTACGTCATATGCCATAACTGAACAGTGCATTTTCTGAGGTGGAACAGCTGGTGTATCTGGATTATCTCTTAATGCTTTTTCAACATCAATATTTGTAATCTTAACAGCTTCATCAACAGTTTTACCAACACATAATTCAGCCATAACATCAGAAGATGCAATTGCAGTACCACAACCAAAAGATTTGAATTTAGATTCAACAATCTCATCCGTTTTTTCATTTACTGCCCAGTATAATCTTACCGCATCTCCACATGATTCAGCACCAAAATCAGCAACAATTAATTTTGTTCCTAATTCTTTTGCTCGCTCTTCAGTGATTTCACCTTGATGCTGTGGGTTATTCATTCGATTTACAACTTGGTTTGAATACTCATCCCAAATTGATCCACTAATTAAATCGTTTTTTGCCATTAAACTTCCTTTTGTTAATTTCTATTTATTATAAACCAGAATGATGTGATTTTGGTGCGTATGCATACGAACTTGAAATTGCTCTTAATCTTGTAACAGCATTTTTAACAGCTTGTATTGCATAATCAATTTGTTCTTCTGTATTAAATCTACTTAATGAAAATCTAACACCTGTATGTGCTAATTCACTATCACTTCCAAATGCATTCATAACTGGATTCGCTTCTAAATCTTCACTAGCACAAGCACTTCCTGTTGAAGCTCCAATACCTTGTTGATTTAAGTCCCATAACATAGATTCACCTTCAACACCTCTAATTGAAATTAACGTTGTATTTGGAGTTCTATTATCTTTTCCACCAATTACAATTGTTTCAGGTAATTCTAAAATTGCATCTTCTAATTTATCTCTTAATTTACTAACATGATTTTTTTCATAAGCAAGAGCCATAGTTGAAGTAGCTAAATGCATAGCCCATCCCATTCCAACCATTGATGCAACATCAACAGTTCCAGCTCTTTTACCACCCATTTGTTCACCACCATGTAATAATGGAGTTATTTCAGAACCTTTTTTAACATATAATCCACCAACACCTTTTGGTCCATGAAATTTATGTGCTGAAAAAGAAAGATAGTTTAAATTACAGTCTTGAACATCAACAGGAATTTTTCCAATTGCTTGAGTCGCATCTGAATGAAAAGCAACACCTGCTTCTTTACAAATTTGTCCAATCTCTTTTATTGGGAAAATTTTTCCAGTTTCATTATTTGCCCACATAATACTAACTAATGCAGTTTCATCTTTAATAAATTCTTTTACTTGTGATGCTTCTAAAACACCTTGCTCATTTACAGGTAAATAAGTCACCGAAACACCTTGTGTTTCTAAAAATTTACATGTAGCTGTAATAGTTGGATGCTCAACTTCACTTGTAATAATATGATTTTTATTACCATTTAAAATTTTATCTATCCAAATACCTTTTATAACAGTATTATTACTTTCAGTTGCATTTGCAGTAACGATAATATCATCTTCATCTGCTGCATTTATTCCTTCATATAAGAAATCTAAAGCTTCAACCATTTTAGGATGAGTACCTGCTCCAAATTTATGTAATGAGTTAGGGTTTCCATAAATATCACAAAAAAATGGTTTCATTTCTTCGTAAGCTTTTGGATCTACTACGGTAGTTGCGTTATTATCTAAATAAACTTCCATCATATTCTATATTCCTATTAATTTTGTATTTATTTATTATATTTATTCCGTATTTTAGTGTAAATAGGATAAGAATTGTCTTAATTAAAAATTCCCTTAATTCTTATTCCTAGAAGTAACATAAAATAACAATAATTAATTTTTAAACTCTTGTATGATTATAGTCAAATTTTTATAAAAATATAGACATATTATAAGTTACAAAATTAAAAATTAATATACTATTTAATCTAATAAAGTGATGTTAAGTTTAGTATGAGATAATATATAAAATAATAATTAAAGGCAACTTAACATGAAAAAAATTCTTTCTGTTTTAATGATTACATTAGTATCATTATTCATAACTGCGTGTGACAAGAAACAAGAAACAAAAGTAGAAAAAGAACCTGCTAAAAAAGTATTAACTGTTGGGATGGAATTAGCATATCCTCCATTTGAAATGAGTGATAAAGAAGGAAATCCACAAGGTGTATCAGTTGATTTTGCAAAAGCTTTAGGAAAATACCTAGGTAGAGAAGTTGTAATTGAAAATACAGCGTGGAGTGGATTAATTCCATCTTTAAAAACAGGTAAAATTGACTTAATTATTTCATCAATGACAATTACTGATGAAAGAAAAAAGTCAATTAATTTTTCAATTCCTTATGCTCAAACATCTTTAGCAATTTTAGCAAATAAAGATTCAGCGGTTACTAATATTGATGAATTAAATCAAGCTGGTAAAAAAATTGCGGTTAAAAAAGGTTCAACAGGACATATTTATGCAACAAAAAATCTAAAAAATGCGGAGATTTTAGTATTTGATAAAGAAAATACTTGTGTATTAGAAGTTGTTCAAGGTAAAGCTGATGGTTTTTTATATGATCAACTAACAATTTATAAAAATTATGCGCAACATAAAGATACAACTATTGCACTTTTGAAACCTTTTCAAGAAAATCCTGAACATTGGGGGGTTGCTTTAAATAAAAAAAATGTACAATTAAGAGCACAAGTTGATGAATTTATTAAAAAAGCAAAAGCAGATGGTACATTTGCTACTTTCGCAAAAACACATTTAAGTGCTGCGAAAGCTACATTTGATGAATTGAAAATACCATTTTTCTTTTAGGACGTACTTATCTTTAAATTAAAAAATCTCTTTATTAATGAATTAAGTTATAAAAAAGATAACTCCCTTTCAAAGGGAGCATATCTTTTTAATCTCATTTTTTTATGTGTTATTGTAATCACTCCTGTTTATATTATGTTTTCAAATATCTCTTATGATTTTAATTGGTCACATGTATATGAATATAAACAGAAGTTTATTAATGGTTTTATTATGACAATAGTAATATCATTCTTTGCATTAATTTTAAGTTTTGTAATTGGTTTATTTTTTGCTTATGCACAAAATTCAAAACTTATAATTTTGAGATTTTTTTCAAGATTTTATATTGAAATAATAAGAGGTACACCGCTACTTGTTCAAATTTTAATATTCTTCTATGTATTTGCCAATAACTTAGGTTTTGAAAACAGATATATAGTCGGAACATTTATACTTGCGATTTTTTCAGCTGCTTATGTATCTGAAATTATTAGAGCAGCTCTTCAATCAATTGAAAAAGAGCAATTTGAAACAGGTTTAAGCTTAGGAATGACTAATTATCAAATATATAGATATATTATATTTCCACAAGCTTTTAAAAGAATGTTACCTTCATTAACTGGTCAGTTTGCCTCAATTATAAAAGATTCATCTCTTTTATCAATTATTGCAATCTCTGAATTTACAATGAACGCACAAGAAGTAGATGCGATAACATACTCAACATTGGAAAGTTATATTCCATTGGCGATTGGGTACTTAATGTTAACCTACCCTATTTCTTATTATACGAGTAGATTAGAAAAAAACATTAAATAGGAGTATTTATATCCTATTTAAGTTTTATTTAATTAATTTACTGTTATATTCCAATTAAGACAAGATTTGTCCTGTTTTAAAAATACCAACAAATATGGAGTCAATTATGAGTGATAATAAACACATTCATGACGTTATAAATAGCGAATACAAATTAGGATTTGAAACTTTAGTACAAAGTGATACTTTTCCTAAAGGATTAAACGAAGACGTAATAAAAGCAATATCTGTAAAAAAAGAAGAACCTTCTTGGCTATTAGATTTTAGGCTTAAAGCTTATAAAAAATGGCTAAAAATGGAAGAACCTTCTTGGGCAAATCTAAAATATCCAAAAATAGATTATCAAGACATTGCATATTATTCAGCGCCTAAAAAAGCTTTAGATTCTTTAGATGAAGTAGATCCTGAAATACTAAAAACTTATGAAAAGTTAGGAATTCCTCTAGAAGAACAAAAGCAATTAGCAGGTGTAAAAACTGTTGCGGTTGATGCTGTTTTTGATTCGGTTTCAGTAAAAACAACATATAAAGCTGAGTTAGAAGAACTTGGAATTATATTTTGTTCAGTTAGTGAAGCTGCAAATAAATATCCAGAATTATTAAAAAAATATTTAGCCTCAGTTGTTCCAGTAACAGATAATTATTTTTCATGTTTAAATTCGGCTGTATTTACAGATGGTTCATTTGTATATATTCCGCCAAATACAACATGTCCAATGGAACTTTCAACATACTTTAGAATTAACGCACTTGATACAGGACAATTTGAGCGTACAATTATAATTTGTGATGAAAATTCTTATGTTTCATATAATGAAGGTTGTTCAGCTCCAACAAGAGATGAAAGACAACTTCACGCTGCTGTTGTTGAACTAGTAGCACTTGATAATGCACATATTAAATATTCTACTATCCAAAACTGGTATCCAGGTGATAAAGATGGTAAAGGTGGAATTTTAAACTTTGTTACAAAGAGAGCTGCATGTAATGGTATTAATTCAAAAGTATCATGGACTCAAGTTGAAACAGGTTCAAGTTTAACATGGAAATATCCATCATGTATTTTAAAAGGTGACAATAGTGTTGGTGAGTTTTACTCAGTTGCTATTTCATCAAAATCTCAACAAGCAGATACAGGAACAAAAATGATTCATTTAGGTAAAAATACTAAATCAACAATCATTTCAAAAGGTATTTCTGCAATGAATGGGATTAATGCTTATAGAGGATTAGTAAGAGTTGGTAAACATGCCGATGGTGCTAGAAATATTTCTGAGTGTGATTCACTTTTAATTGGAAATAAATGTAATGCACATACATATCCATACCATGAAGTAAAAAATATGAATGCAATTATTGAACATGAAGCAACAACTTCTAAAATTTCTGATGAGCAACTTTTTTATATATCACAAAGAGGTATTCATGAAGAAAATGCAATATCAATGATTGTAAATGGTTTTTGTAAAGAAGTTTTAAAAGAATTACCAATGGAATTTGCTGCTGAAGCTAAAGAATTATTAAATATATCACTAGAAGGAAGTGTTGGTTAATCCCAGCGTTAAGGAAAAAAGAATGTTAGAAATAAAAGATTTAAAAGTATCAATAAACGAAAAAGAGATTTTAAAAGGTTTAAATTTAAATATTAAAGAAGGTGAAGTTCATGCCCTTATGGGTGTAAATGGAGCTGGAAAATCTACTTTAGTAAAAACTTTAAGCGCACATTATGACTGTGTTGTAACAGGTGGAACTGTAACTTATAAAAAGAAAGATTTATTAAAAATGGATGTTGCTGATCGTGCAAATGAGGGAATTTTTATGAGTTTCCAAAATCCAGTTGAAGTTCCAGGAGTAAATAATAGTTATTTCCTTAAAACAGCAATTAATGAGAAAAGAACATATCAAGGTCAAGAAGAAATTGATACAATGGATTTTCTAAAATTAATTAAAGAACAAACAGGTAAATATAACCTAGATAGAAAACTTTTACAAAGAGATTTAAATGAAGGTTTTTCAGGTGGTGAAAAAAAGAGAAATGAATTAATTCAATTATTACTTTTAAATCCTGATTTAATTATGCTTGATGAAATTGATTCAGGTCTTGATGTTGATGCAATTAAAACAGTTGCAAATGTTATTAACTCTATGTTAGATGGGAAAAAATCTGTTTTAATGATTACTCACTATGATAGATTACTTGAATTAATCAAACCAGATTTCGTTCATATTTTAAATGATGGGAAAATTGTAAAAACAGGTGATTATTCTCTTGCATTAGAATTAGATGAAAAAGGTTATGAAGGAATAGGAATTAAAGATGAGACTAATTGAAATTGATGGATTAACTCTTCCAAAAAAAAGAAGTGAAGAATTTGTAAAAGTAAATTTTGAAGAGCTTTTTTCTTATGATTTTAAAAATACTAAAACTTATGAATTTAATATTGATGGATTAGAAGTACAAAAAGATAATAAAACTTATCAAAATAGCTTATTTGAAATTACAAAAAAAATAGATGAAAATCAAATGGTTTTAACAATCAATTCTAATATTGAAAAACCTATTTGTATAGTTCATAAAATTAATGAAGATGAAACATTTTTCACTAATTCATTAAAAATTGAAGTAAAAGAAAACGTAAAAGCTTCTGTTATAGAAGTTTTTACAAACACTTCAAATAATAGTGCTTATTGTGTAAATAGAGTAATTCAAGTAGATGAAAATGCAAATTTTGAATATGCAAGAATTCAAGATATTAATGACAAAAATTATTTAGTATTTAATGTTGATATTAATCAAGAACAAGACTCAAAATGTAAACTTACAAACTTTGATTTTGGAACTGGGATTATTATAAATAACTTTATAAATATTTTAAATAAAAAGAATTGTGATTATGAATTAAATGGTCTTGTAAAATCAACAGCATCATCAAATACTGCAAATGTAATTAGAACAACTCACAATAATGAAAGTTCTATAAGTAATATAAATTATAAACATTCATTAAAAGATTTTTCAAGAGCAGTTTTTAAAGTAATTTCAATTGTAAATGATAAAGCTTTATTTACAAAAGCATTTCAAAATACTGATACTATTTTACTTTCAAATGATGCAGCTATTTTTGCACAACCTCATTTAGAGATTTTAATAGATGAATTAGAAGCTAGTCATGGAGCAACAACTGGGACTTTAAATAAAGAACAATTATTATATTTACAGTCTCGTGGAATAAGTAAAGAATTATCATATGAAATGCTTTTAAAAGCTTTTGAAGAAAAAATTTATGATAATATTGAAGATACATTAATCAAAGAATTTGTAGATTCATATAAAAGAGAAGACTATGTTTAAAAAAGATTTCACATATTTTGAGAATTCTGACATTGTATACTTAGACAATGCAGCAACTACTCAAAAACCAAAAGAAGTAGTTAGTTCACAAGTTGAATATTATGAAAAATATTGTGCAAATACACATAGAAGTAATTTTGGAGATGCCAATAAGGCAACTCTAAATTATGAAAATGCAAGAAAAACGCTAAAAAGCTTTATAAATGCAAGTATTAATGAAGAAATTATATTTACAAAAGGTGTTACAGAATCAATAAATTTTATAGCAGCTTCTTATGCAAAAAAGTTTAAAACTGTAATTATCTCTTCATTAGAACATCACTCAAATATTGTACCTTGGCATATGCAAAATAGAAGTTTAGGAAATGGTTTAGAAGTAGTAAAATGTAATGAAAATTTAGATTTTGATATGGAACATTTTGAAGAACTTTTAAAAAACAACCCAAGAGCTTTTGTTAGTGTTACTCATATTTCTAATGCTTTTGGAAAGATACACGATATTAAAGCTATTATAACATTAGCTCATAAATATGATGCAGTTATTATGATAGATGGAGCACAAAGTTTAGCTCATATGAAAGTTGATATGCAAGATTTAGATGCGGATTTTTTTGCTATTTCTGCACATAAAACATATGGACCAACAGGAGTTGGAGCAATTTATATTAAAGAAAAATATTTAGAAGATGTAGATGCTTATCAAACAGGAGGAGCTACTATTCATGAGGTTGATTTTAATTCATCAACACTTTTAGAATCACCTTTTAAGTTTGAAGCAGGAACACAAAACATCGCTGGTGTTATTGGTTTTGCAGAAGCTTTGAAATATTTAAATCGTATTGGTTATGAAAATATTGAAGCAATTGAAAAAAATGTTTTTGATTACTTAAATAAAGAATTAGAAAAACTTCCTAATATAGAATTTTATAATGATATGAATAATACTATAGGAAGTAGAAGTTTTAATTTCAAAGGTTTAGTTCATGATGATGTTGGTATTTTAGTTGATAAAATGAAAATCGCTCTACGAGTTGGTCATCATTGTGCGCAACCTATTATGAAACAGCTTGGATTAAAAGGTACAATTAGAGTATCTGTGAGTTTTTATAATGATTATGCTGATATTGATAAGTTAATTGTTGCATTAAAAAGAGCTTTACAAATGTTAGAGGATTAGAAATGAGTATTGAAAAAAGAGTTGAAGATATTAAAGAAGATTTAGAATTCTTTGAAGATGAATTACAAAAATATGAATATATTATTGATTTAGGTAAAAAATTAAAACCATTAGAAGAAAAATATAAAATACCAGCAAACTTAGTACACGGTTGTACTTCACAAGTTTGGTTAATATGTGAACAAAAAGATGGAAAACTATTTTTTACAGGAACGGCTGATGCTATTATTGTAAAAGGTTTAGCATATATGATTTTACAAATATTTTCAGGTTCAACAATACAAGAATTAAAAGATATTAATATGGACATTGTTCATGAATTAGGTCTTAGTGAGGTAATAAATCCAAATAGACAAAGTGGCGTTATTGGGATGATTAAAAAAATTAAAGAATATGCACAAAAAGCATAAAAGGATTTATAATGGCTAGTGATTATAACTTTGATGAAATAAAAGAAAAGATAATTGAAAATTTAAAGAAGGTATTCGATCCTGAAATTCCTGTTAATGTTTATGATTTAGGTTTAATTTATGAAATTAATCTAAGTATTAAAGAAGATAAATTAGACTGTCTTATTTATATGACTTTAACAAGTCCAGCTTGTCCAGTAGCTGGTTCAATTATGGAACAAGTTAAACTTGTAGCTCTTGCTGTACCTGAAGTAGATCAAGCAAAAGTACATATAACTTTTTCACCTAGATGGACAAATGAAATGGTAAGTGAAGAAGGAAAAGAAATTATGGCAGCATCAGGTGCTGTAATATAAATAAACTAAAGGAAATAAATTTATTTATTTATTTCCTTGAAAATATAGTTAATAAAATACCTAATGATATAATAATAGTAGAAATACCCAACTCAAAAGTAAATATCTCATTTAAAAAAATCACACTTAAAATAATAGAAATCAAAGGCACAAATAACTGTATAACAGATGCTGTGATAATTTGTATTTTAGGTAAAACTTTATACCAAACTACATAACCAATAGCAGAAGTAATACTTCCTGATATAAAAGCTAAGCCTATTCCATTAAGAGATAAATGTATATCACTCATATTAAATAAAAGATAAAAAACAATAGCAAAAAGCGTTGCTTTTACAAAATTATCCATAGTATTTGATATAGCATCAACAGATCTTTTTCCTAGTATAGAATAAACAGCCCACGCAATTCCAGATAAAACCATTAGAAAAACATGAAAATATGATATATCTAAACTTTCTCTTGGATAAAGTAAAAAAGCTAGACCAAAAAATGCTACAAACATTCCTATAACTTTTTGAAAACTTATCTTTTCTTTATGAAAAAATGAGCTAATAAGCATTACAATTTGAACAATACCAAATAATAATAAAGTCCCAAGTCCTGCATCAAGTTTTATATATCCATAAGAAAAACAAAGAGCATAAACAAATAACATAAATGATGTTAACCAATTAGTATTTTTAGATATTTTTATTTTTTTATGATTATAAAAGTAAATCAAAATTAATGTAATTGCACCAAAAAAAAGTCTATAAAAAGTAAATGAGTAAGCATCAATATAATTATTAACTAAAGCAGCTTTACAGAGAATAGAATTCAATGCTAAAAAAAGAAGTGAAAAAATTGTAATAATTAATAAATTTGATGTTTCTTTGTTTATAGTAATCATTAAATAATATACCATAAAAGTTATAAATTTTTTGAGAGCTTAATTTTCTTGTATAATTACTTTTTTCACTACTTTTTGAACTATTGGTCCTACAACTAAGATAACGGGAAAAGCAAAACAAAATGCTTTTAGAAAAGCTTCTAGCCAAATCAATATAAAACCATCTACAAAACCAAGATTTATATATGTAATTACAAAACTCATCACAAAACTCATAAATAAGGACATAAAAAAAGAGAATACTATTCTTTCATATTTTTTGTTTATCATTTTTACCTTTATTAGATTAAATAAATTTTATTAACTGGAATTATAGATAAATATTCTTTATTTATATTAAAAATATTTGTTATTTTCTAAATTAATATTAATATCTTTTAATCTTTTTTTTTGTTATAATCAAAAATATTATAATAAGGATTAAAATGAAAAAAATATTATTAAGTTCAATTTTAGCATTAGGATTAGGTTTAAACTTAAATGCTTATGAAATAAATGGTGATTTAGGCGTACAATGGACAGGATTTAAAACAGAAAAAAAAGTTGCTGTTTCTGGTACATTTAAAGATATAAAAATTAATATTGAAAAAAATGATGAATTAACTAAATTTTTAAAAAGTGCAAAAGTAGAAATACAAACAGCATCTTTTGATTCTAAAAATCCAGGAAGAGATGCAAGTATTACTAGTACTTTATTTTCTCTTGCAACATCAAAAGTGATAAAAGGTTCTATTAAAAGTGTAGATGAAGCTAAAAAAACATTAGTTTTAAATGTTACTATGAATGAAGTATCAAAAGAAGTACCAATGGCTTATGATATTAAAGATGGAAATATTATTGCAAATGGAACTATTGAAATTTTAGATTTTGATATGAAAAACCCATTTTTAGCATTTGCTAAAAAATGTGCGGTTTTCCATGAAAACAAATCTTATTCAGATGTAGATATTAAATTTACGATTCCATTTAAATAAAATCGTAAAACTATCTATAGATTATAAACTTATGATGAACATGAAAGTTTAATATTCGCAAACTTCATTGGAGTTGGTTTTGAATATTTATCAAACTTTTTATGCTCATCAAATGGATTTTGTGCAATATCTAGTAAATCATTTACTAAAGTATAATCTCCACTATGTGCTAATTCTATAGCATCTTGAAGCATATAGTTTTTGATAATATATTTAGGATTTGCTTTTTTCATTATCTCTTTTCTATTTTCAAAACTACTTTTTTCTTTTTCACAAACTTTTTTATACGATTCAAACCAATCTTCAAGTGGAGTTCTAAATACTGCAAGATTTATAACACTACTTAAATCTTCAAAACTATCTAAGTTTGTTAATCCATAGAAGAATACATTGTAATCCATTTTTGAGCTTTCTAATGCTCCTAATAATTCTACTATTAAATCTAAATTAGAATTTCCACTTTTACTTGCATCTAATCCTAATCTTTTATTCATATCTTGTAAATAAATATTTTCATGCTGTGGTAAAAATGTTTGCATATACTCTAATAATTTATTTTCATCACAAATCTCTTTTAAACTATGTGCTAATACCATCAAATTCCATCTTGCAACATAAGGTTGATTATTATAAGAATATCTTCCTTCTGAATCTGTATGATTACAAATACAATTTTTATCAAAATAATCCATAAATGCAAATGGACCATAATCAATTGTAACACCTGCCATTGAAAAGTTATCAGTATTCATAACACCATGCATAAAACCATAAACTTGCCATTTTGCCAACATCAAAGCAGTTTTATCTACAAGAGAATAAAACATTTTTTCATATTTTTTCTCCTCATCTTTTAAGTGAGAATATGATTCTTCTATTACATAATCAGCTAATTTTGTTAAATTTTCTTTTGCATTAGAAGTATTAGCAAAAAATTCAAATGTACCTATTCTTATCCAAGAAGGTGACATTCGTAAAACTATAGAACAAGACTCTTTTTCCCATTCTCTGTGAGCAAAAGTATCAGAATCAATTATTGCTAATGCTCTTGTAGTTGGAATACCTAAAGAATGCATAGCTTCACTCATAATATACTCTCTAATAGAAGATCTTAAAACCGCTCTTCCATCTCCTCGTCTTGAGTATTTTGTAGCTCCTGAACCTTTTGTTTGTAAATGCCACTTATTAACACATCCTAAGTTTATAGCTCTTCCATCACCTAATTGTGGTACAAAATACCCAAATTGATGTCCTGCATAAACCATAGAAAAAGGCTTTGAGTTTTTTAAGACTTTACTTCCATTTATAAATTCTAAAAATTCATTTGTTTCACATTCACTATAATCTAAACCTATTAAATCACAGGCTTGTTTGTTATAAGATACAAGTTTTGGATTTTTTAAAGGTGTTGCTTCTAATTTTTGGTATAAATTTCCATCCATATGGAAATAATCCATATCAACTTTTAAATCATTTAATTTCATAATTTTTCTCTTTTAATAATATATTTAATTGTAAGAAATAAGATAGCAAAACTATTTAAAAAATGAGATAAAAATTGTCTTATTTACTTTACAGTAAAAAGTGACTTAATAAAATGATATAATGTATAAAACTATAAAGACTAAAATGAAAACAAAATTACACACTTTATCTATCTCTCCGTTGATTTTAATTTTTTCTACTTTTTTAAAAGGCAAAAAGAAAGAATATACAAATTTTTTTGTTAATAAAAAAAGAAGATTAAAACAAAAGGAAATACTAGAAGTATATTCAAAAGATTGTACTTTTTATAAAAATATACATCTTTTTTTTGATAAACAATCACCTATTTATGATAAAGCATTTATAAACTTTGATATTGATATTTCACAAATACCAGAAGAAAAATCTTTTATGTTTGATTTTTACAAAGTTATAAATATTTATCATGCTATGTCAATGTTAAGTGCAAAAGTACCAAATGAAAATATAGAAATAGCATTGTCATTTGAAAAATCTAGACTTAATAATTCACAAATAAACAATTTATTAAGATATTCTCTTTTAGCCTTTGCTTCAAGAAAAGTTGATAAGTTTTATTTTGATGAAGAATTATTGAAAGATGAAAAAAGCTCTTTAGCTTATAAAACTATGATTGAATATATTAATAACTCAACTATTATAAACTTTACAAATGCAAAAAGTTTATATGTACTAACTTGCAAAAAAGGAAAAAATACATTTGATATTATCTGGTCGTCAAAAGATGATATAGAACTAACAGAATTTAATAAAGTCTATGATAAATATGGAAAATTATTAACAAAAGATATAAAAATCACAAACAGCCCTATTTACGCTTTTCATAAATAGAACCAAAACCAACCAAGCAAAAAAATAGGAATAAAAAATGAATCAAGATATAAAAGATTTAAAACCAGACAGACCAAATATCATAACTACAGACATAGAAAATGCAATTGGCTTTTATCGTAAAATGGACACACAGTCAACTGTAAAAGAAATGATTGAGGGAAGATACGTAATTGTAGAAGAATACTTTTCTAATGGATTACAAGTATTAGAAGAACTTAAAAAGAACCTATCAGCAAAATATAATGATAAAAGTTTTCAAGGTCAAAGAGATTATAGAAGTGCATATAGAGAGGCTTCTCATCGATTATTATTAAAAGTAGTAGATAATAAAATCACAGTTAAGAAAGCTCCACATATTGGATGGTTAGATATTTTATATCCTGAAGTTCACGAATTTTATATTTCATTTCCAGATATTCAAGGAATGAATAGTTCATGGCAATGGAATAAAAAAGGTCTAGAAATTAAGACTTTAGGAATAACAATTAATCCTTATTATGGAGCATACTTCCCTACTAGATTTGATCATCTAAAACTCTTTGATAAATGGCTAAAAAAATATACAGGTTCAAAAGAAAAAGCTATTGAAATTGGAGTTGGTAGTGGAATTTTATCATATCAATTAATCAAAAATGGATTTAACGATATTTATGCAAGTGATACAAACAAAAATGCAGTTATAGGTGTAAAAGAAGAATCTTGGCGTTTAGGATATGAAGATAAAATCACTTTAAATCATGCAGATTTATTTGAAAACTGCGATGTAAAAGCTGATGTTATTGTATTTAATCCTCCATGGATAAAAGCAAAACATAAACTTGAAGAAGGAATTGATAAAGCGATGTATTATGAAGATGAACTTTTTGAAAGATTCTTCGAACAAGCATCACAACATCTAAAACCTGATGGAAAAGTAGTACTAATATTCTCAAACCTTGCAGAAGTAGTAGATGAAGAAAGTACACATCCAATAATAGAAGAACTAAGAAATAATAACAGATTTAGAAAAGATTTACACCTAAGAAGAGATGTAAGAGCATCATCAAGAAGAACAAAACGTGAAGATGATAGAGCAAATGAAAAAGTAGAGCTTTGGGTTTTAGCAGCTAAGAAGAAATAGTCATTTTAACTAGATAGTAAATAAAACTTATTTACTATCTTTACAAAATCTACCTTTATCTTTAAACTTCGCCTTTCTTTCTTTTTTAATATTGGATTTAACTTTCTTTAGAATTTCATTTGCATTAAATAATTCCTTTTTATAGTAACCCGTATTCTTCCAAATATCAATAGCTTTTTCAATATATTCTTTTGCTTTTTTGCATTCTTTTGAATCCCTATATATACCAGATATATTATTATAACTTTGGGCTAAATCAGGATGTTTTTCTCCTAATATTTCTTTTCTTAAAGTTAAGGCTTTTTCTTGATATTCTAAAGCTTTTGGTAATTCTCCCATAGCTCGATAAATCGTAGATATATTATTATAACTTATGGCTAAATCTGGATGATTTTCTCCCAATATTTCTTTTTCTAAAGTTAAGGTTTTTAGTAAAGTTAAGGCTTTTTCTTGATATTCTAAAGCTTTTGGTAATTTTCCCATAACTTTATAAATCGCAGAAATATTATTATAACTTCGGGCTAAATCAAGATGTTTTTTTCCTAATACTTCTTTTCTTAAAGTTAAGGCTTTTTCTTGATAGTCTAAAGCTTTTGGTAATTTCCCCATAGCTTGATAAATCGTAGATAATAAGTTTTGACTTCTTGCTGTAAACTCAGACTTTTCTCCAAAAAGTTTTATCCTTATTTTTAAAGATTTATTTTGATAATATAGCGATTTATCATATTGAGCAAGTGAATACAATAAGAATGTTATAGAATCTAAAATCCCACAAATATACTCATCTTCTTTAGTTCTAAATGTATTTAAAAAAGATTCAATTATTGGAATATAGCCATTTAGTCTATTTGCTATTAAAGTAGAATCATCGAGATTTATATATTCTAATATATTTTTTAAAATAAATGTAATATTTTCATAATCTAATTTATATTCATTTAAAATAAATGTTTTAATAATTTGATGCAATTTATAAGTATTATCTTTTTTACTTAACCATCCTCGCTCAACTAGTTTTTGTAACTTTACTTTCAATTTATCAAGACACAAACACTTTTCTAATATCTCAAAACTAATTTCAATAGATGGGAAAAATGCTAATAATTGCAAGAGTTCTTTTAATTCAGGATTATCTACAGATTTAAACTGCTTATTATATGTACTTTCTAAATGCTCTTTAAATGTTTTATCATCTTTTGAATCAATTTTTGAAATAGTTTGATTTTTAATATTTTCTCTTAATTCTTCTAAGGTAATATACTCTTTACTCAATGATTTAGCAGTTAGGTTTATAAATAAAGGATGATTATCTAAATAATCTAATATATCTTCAATATCATCATCTTTATCATAAATACTTAAGAATAATTCTTTTGCATCTTCATCATTTAAAGTATCTAGGTTTAATTGATTCTTTATATCTATATCTGTTATTCTTGTTGTGATTAATAAATCAAAATTAATGTTTAAAGCTTTTATTTTTTCAAAATCTTGTTTGTTTTCTAAGTTGTCTAAAAGAAGTAGATTTTTTTTAGGTAAACTTTGTAAAACTTGAATTACAGTATCAAAAGTAACTTTATCATCTAATCCTAAACTATTTTTAAATTTTGTAATAAACAACTCTTCTAAAGAAGCTGTATCTTCTGTCATCTCAATAAAAGCAATATTTTTATATTTATCTTTATTTTGGTGTAAATATTGTGAAGACACTTCACTTTTACCTACTCCACCTATTCCATTTACTATATAAATTAAACTATCACTATTTAGATTTTCTTCGATTTTTAAAAGTTCATCTTTTCTACCAATAAATTCATTATTAATAGCTGGTAAACTTGTAAGACTACAAAAATTAATTTCTTCTTGAACTACTGAGATAGGTTTACTTTGTGGTAATGATTTTAATGAATTGATTTTATCTATTAATTTTTGTCCTTTGGATTCAAAATAAATAGGAATAATTCGTTTATTGAACTTTTTAGGAAGAGTTTTTCCCTCTTCCAAAAGAATATAATGTTCACTACTATTATTTCCAAAGTTATCACAAACTCTTTCGAGTTCATTAATAAAAAATTCATCATCTAAACTATAACCAATAAAAAGAAAAGACTTAGTTGCTAATTTAGTTTTTAATGTATTTATAGCTATTTTAAATTTTGAATCAGAAGAGTCATTATATAATCGATTATAGTTTTCAGTAGTTAATATCATATTGGATTTTTTATCAATATGCCCATGTAAATAAAGAACAGTTTCTTCATCTATTTCTGTTCGAATAGAAGATGCTAATTCATAATCAGACTGAATATCTAAAGCTTTGATTTTTTTAGGAGCTGCCCAATCTAAAACATTATCATAGTTAGTAGTAATAATAAGTTTTTGCTCTAAATCCCAAATACTTCTAGCTAAAGATAAAGATGAATCATCTATTATTTCTTTTTTAATATCAAATATTTCTTCAAGTTTATCAAAAAATAAAGAATCAAGAGGATAATATTTCTTAATTTTATCAGCTATTTCAAGATAATCTTCATCTTCTTCTATTAATAAATTTATAATTTGAGATTTGTTTGATTTTCCATAATTAGATAGATTAACAGCTAATTTCTTTAATAATTCTTTCCAAGTGACAAATACAGTTTTATCATTTTTATCTTTAATAGATAAAGAAACCCCTGCCCCAACAAAAGGAATGACTTTATTTTTACTTATCAACTGACTTAATCTTTCTTCCATTTACAAAAATCCTAAATATACATTTGTATTATTTTAGCTAAATCTATATTATTGATTTATTTATATTAATAACTATAATAATTTTATAAAGAATGAGTTAAAAGTAAAAAGAGTTGTAGTTAGAAACATGTTCAGTATAAATACATGTAACCTCTCTATTTGTTAATTCAAATATCCATATCTATTTAATTAAGTCCCTTTTAGTGACATTTTTATATAATAGATTAATAATAATGCTAAGGTATATAATATGATCGATAAAAAAGCAACTACAAATATAAGTTCAATGCAAGATCAAATAAAAGAATTACAAAATTTATTAACTATAGCAACAAACAAAAATGAACAACTTATTAAAATATTAGAAAAAATTCCTCAACCTTCACAATCATTAAATTCTAAAGGAAAGATATTAAATGTAAATGAAAAATGGTGTGATGAACTTGGTTATAAAAAAGAAGAAATTATTGGTCGTCAATTTAAAGATTTTCTTACATCCCAAACAGAACAAACATATTTCAATCAATTCCCAAATTTAATAAAGAATGGTCATGTTTCAGGTGTAGAGTTTGATATGTTACATAAAAATGGAAATAAAATAACAGTATCATTAGATGGTGTTATTATCAATGATGATAATGGTCAAATGTTATATACAAGTTGTATTTTTACTAACATTACAGAACAAAAGAAAATTCTAAATAATCTCCATAATTCTAAGGAAAAATTTCGGTCCCTATATGAGAATTCTCCAGACATGTATATTTCAGTATCTTCAGAAGATTCAAAAATTCTTCTTTGTAATGAGACATTTTTAAGAAAAACAGGTTTTACTAGAGATGAAATAATTGGTAAATCTGTGTTTGATTTATATGATGAGAATGCTATAAATGATGCACGAAAAGCTTTTGAACAATTTATTACAACAGGAAATGTTCTAGATATTCCATTAATACTAAAAAAGAAAGATGGAAGTAAAATAAATGTTGATTTAAATGTTAGTGCTGTTCGGGACTCAAATGGTAAGATATTATATTCAATTTCTTCATACAGAGATATGACTGAACTTAAAATAGCACAAGAAGAAATAAAACTTTTAAATGAACGTATGAAAAGAGCATTATTTGGGAATAATGATGGTATTTGGGATCTAAATATGCTTGATAATAGTGTCTATTTCTCTCCTAAATGGAAAGAGATGATTGGTTATGAAGATCATGAATTACCAAATCTATATGAAATATGGGAAAATAGAGTTCATCCTAATGACATAGCTAATGCAAAAGAATGTATACAAGATCATATAGATGCTAAAACAGAATATTTTGAAGCTATTTATAGGTTTAAACATAAAAATAACTCTTGGATATGGATACAGTCTAGAGGTAAAGCTACTTATGATCAAGATGGAAGTCCTATTAAAATGACTGGAACTCATCATGATATTACTAAACAAAAATTACTAGAATTAGAGATTAAAAAAAGTCATGAGAAACTTCAAAAGTTAACAGAAAATGTACCTGGTGCTATTTATCAATATAGACTTTATACAAATGGAAATTCAGGATTTACATACCTTAGTAAAAGTATGAAAAATGTATATGATGTGTCTCCTGAAGATGCACTTAAAGATTCACGTGCTATTTTAAGTTATACACATCCAGATGATAAGGAAATATTTGAACTTTCCATTTTAAAATCTATTGAAACAATGGAAGAATGGAATTTGGAATATAGAGTTAATCTTCCAAAAAAAGGTTTGCGTTGGATTCATGTGAAATCAACACCTGAAAAGCTTTCTGATGGTAGTATTTTATGGAGTGGTATTCTTGATGATATTACAGAACAAAAAAAGAAAGATAAATTAATATATGAACAGTCTAAATTAGCAGCAATGGGTGAAATGATAGGAAATATTGCTCATCAATGGAGACAACCATTATCTATAATATCAACAGGCGCTACAGGTATGCAATTACAAAAAAAATACGGTTTACTTACTGATGAGTTATTTGATAAAACATGTATTGATATAAATAATAATGCACAGTATCTGTCTAGAACTATTGAGGATTTTAAAAATTTTATAAGAAATGATAGGATAAAAGTTACTTTCAATCTAAGTGAAAATATAAATAGTTTTTTGGAACTTGTTAAAGGATCAATTAAAAATAATAATATAAATTTAGTATTGGATTTAAATGATAGTATTATTATTGATGGTTATCCAAATGAACTGATACAATGTCTGATAAATATATTTAATAATGCTAAAGATGCACTCAAAGAAAAAGAAATTACAGATAAATTCATATTTATATCAACTTCTATAAAAAATGACAAAGTATTTATAAAAATAAAAGATAATGCTGGTGGCATATTACCAGAAACTTTACCTAGAATATTTGAGCCATATTTTACAACTAAGAATAAATCAAAAGGAACAGGATTAGGACTTAGTATCACTTACAGTTTAATTGTAGATGGAATGCAGGGAAGTGTAAAGGCAAATAATATAAGTTATGCACATCACAATAAAGAATATTTGGGAGCTGAGCTCTCAGTTAAATTGCCTATAAGTTAATGTAAGAAGAAGTAATGATCTAGTTACACTTTTTATTCCACAGAAATATAAAATTCTGTACATCTTATTGAACTTGTTTTTTTATCTTAGGATCTTTTAATCACTTGTATGAAACTATGTTAGTTCTTCAAAAGGTATAGGTAATGATTTATAAAGCTATCGGTAGTATTATCTAAAAAATTTGAAAAATACCTAAACCTTCAAATAGAATTTTACATCCTAATATTATTAAAATAATCCCACCTAAATATTCTGCTTTTGATTCTAAAAATCCGCCTAGTATTTTTCCTACATAAACTGCAATAAAACATAATATAAATGTAACGATTGTAATTAAAGAAGATGCATAATAAATATTAATATCTTGAAAAGAAAAAGTAACACCAATGGCTAAGGCATCGATACTAGTTGCAATTGCAAGAAAAAATAAAGTTTTATTTTTTAAATCTTTTACTTCATTTTCAAAATCATCTTCTCTTGCTTCTTTAATCATGTTTAAGCCTAAAGCAATAAGTATAACAAAAGCAATATAATGACTATACTCAGCTACTTGTGATGAAAAAATAGTTCCTGCAAAATAGCCTATTAATGGCATCAATCCTTGAAATATACCAAAGAATAATGATATTTTCATTACTGTATAAACATTTATTCTTTTATATTTTACACCACTTGCTATTGATACAGCAACACTATCCATAGCTAAGGCTATGGCAATTAAAATCAATTCCATTTTCTTTCCATACTAATTTATTTTTTAACTTCATTTACATCAACTAGTGAACTTTCCATTAGAGTATTAGTTGATTGTTTTAAAACAGTAAAAGCCCATTTACAAAGACGGATAATACTTCTATACGATAATATCCAAACGTTTTATCAATGTTTAAACACAAAAAACATATTGTTGAACTTGTTATTTTATCTCAAAACCTTTTAATCTCAAGTATGATATTAACTCCCCCAAATATATGTTTTAACTAAACTCATGCAGTTAAAATCAATTTATAGAATTTGTCATTATATTTATATAAATTGTTATTCTCTAAACAACTGAAAATATATATAATCCTTTCACAAAAAATTTAAAGGAATAAATAAAGATGGAATTTTCATATGATAATCCAACAGCAATTGAGTTTGGAAAAGGAAAAATAAAAGAGCTTACTAACAAGATTAGTAAAGATAAAAAAATATTACTAGTATATGGTAGTGGTTCAGTTAAAAAGAATGGTTCTTATGACCAAGTTATAAAAGCTTTAGAAAATCATACATTTTTTGAATTTTCAGGAGTAGAACCTAATCCAAGTATTGAAACTATGCATAAAGCATTAGAGATTGTAAAAAAAGAGAATGTTGATTTTATTTTAGCTCTTGGTGGTGGTTCAGTAATTGATGGTTGTAAATATTTAGCAGCAGCTGCACTTTATGATGGTGATGGTTGGGATTTCTTAGATGGAACAAAAGAAGTTGAGAGAGCTTTACCTTTAGGCGTAGTTTTAACATTAGCAGCAACTGGTTCTGAAACTAATCATTTAACTGTTGTTTCTAAAAAAGAAACAGGTGAAAAAAGAATGTATTTCTCAAATCATTCATACCCACAATTTGCAATAATGGATCCTTCTTTTATGGCTACATTAAGTGATAGACAATTAGGAAATGGTTTAGTTGATGCCTTTGTTCATACTTCAGAACAATATATCACTTATCCAACAACTGCATTAGTAAACGATGGTTATGCAGAAACTTTATTTAGAGGTTTAGTAAAACTATCTGATACTTGGTCTGAGCGAAGAACAGATGCATGGTTAGAAAACTTAATGCATATTGCAAATCAAGCACTAAACTTCCAAATTGGAGCAGGTGTTCCTCAAGATTGGTCAACTCACCTTATTGGACATGAGTTAACAGCTAATTATGGATTAGATCATGCCAGATCTTTAGCTGTGGTTCAACCTTATTTATTAGAAGTAATGGGTGCAGAGAAAAAAGAGAAAATTGCACAATTAGGTAAAAATGTATTTGGAATTGAAAATGACAATGCAGCTGTAATTGAAGCAATGGAAAAAGTATATAATAAAGTAGGAGTACCAACTAAATTAACTGCATATGAAATTGATGATAAAGTCATTGAAAATGTTTCAAATGCTTTAATCAAAAATGGTTATACAGAAATTGGCGAAAATGGAACTATTACATTAGATAAAGTTTCTACAATTTTAACTATGTCTATGAAATAGTATTAAATACTACAATTCTCTTCAAAAGATGATTTAACATCTTTTGGAGGATATTTCAAATAATAGATTAATTCCACACTTGAGTATTCAACTAACATAAAAAGAAAATGGGATAACATAAGTCCAAAATACAGATATTACAAACTTATTATTAAATAATAAGTTTGTAATAAGTGATAAAAATGATTAAAGTCTTTCTTACTCAAAAGTGTTTTGTGTAACAAATGAAAAAGAAATAGGAATAATGGAAAATATTGAAGAAAAAAACTATTTTAGATGTTAGTAAAAAAGAGTAATAATAAATGAATAAAAAAATTTTAACACAAGCCCATAAGTTATTTACTGATGATGGAATCCATGATACATTTTTAGATGATGTAAAAATATATACTACTTCTAAGTATGACCCTTTAAGTCCTTTTATATATGATGTATGTCTTATTTTAGTTTTACAAGGTAAAAAGATAGGTCATCTTGGAGATAATAAATTAATATATGATTCAAAAAATTATTTGGTTGTACCTACTACTTTACCTTTAGAATGTGAAACATATGCATCAAAGGAAGAGCCTTTTATAGGATTAATTATTTCAATAGATAAAAAAGTAATGTATGAAATAATAGATAATATTTCAAAAAAAGAATTTATTGATTCAAAAAAAAATTCACTTGGAGTATTTTCAGATAATGTTAATAATAAAATAGAAGAGCTAACTTTTAATCTTTTAGAAATATTACAATCCAAAGAAGAATCAACTATTTTAGGAACATCTATTTTAAAAGAACTATTTTATAGAGTAGCAGTAGGCAATAATTCAAAGTTTTTATATAAAATGTTTTTAAATAATAATAAAGAAGCAAAAATTGCAAGAGCTTTAAAAATTATTCATACTGAATGTGAATCAAATTTGAATATTGCAACTTTGGCAAGACAAGAAGATATGAGTGTAGCTTCTTTTCATACTCACTTTAAACAAATCACTTCACATACTCCTTTACAATATATAAAGAAAATAAGATTGACAAAAGGAAAGGATCTAATAGCTAAACAACATTATCAAGTTATTGATGCAGCCTATGAAATGGGGTATGATAGCGCATCACAGTTTAGTAGAGATTTTAAGAATTATTTTGGATATCCTCCAAAAGAAGTAAAACCTACTATTTAATATCATTTGTTAAGGATTTTAATATAAAAATAGTTGTTTTTTCGAAATTATCATATATCTTAGTATAAGAAACAGCACCTTTTAATAAAGAAATTGTAAAAAAAGCTTCTTCTTCAATACTTCCGTTTATAACAAAACAATTAGTATTCACACCTTCGTGTAATATCTTTTCCATATTAGATTGTTCTATCTTGGCCAACTTCTTAACTTGAACTTTCATTGACTCAGGTAAAAGTTCATACTCTGAAAGTAAAGATACAATAGGACAATCTTCTTTATCATTTTGTTGAGTTTTATATATTTTAAAATACTCTTTTAATTTGTTTATACTTGAAAGTTCAGAATTTATAATTAAATCAAATTTTTGATTTAAATCTTCTGCCATAACATCTAAGCAAGCATTTCCCAAAAGTTCTTTTTTCTTAAAATAGTGGTGTACATTCTCTCTTGTAACATCAAGTGTCTTGGCAATTTGAGTGAAACTAAGATTTGAATATCCTACTCTTCTTATAATACAATTTGCAGTATTTATTACATCATCTATTCTTGATTTCTTCATATTTCTTCTTTGTTTTTTTTGATTGTATATTACTTTAACTTACTAATACATAAGTTAAGTCTTGACAAAAAAATATTTTATTGATAATATTCCACATAACTTACTATATAGTAAGTATAAAAAAGGATTATTATGAATAAAGAAAATGTATTAAAAGAGTTCCAAGTATATACAAATGCTTGGGTTGAAAATTTCAATAAGGGAAATGTGCAATACTGTATTGATGCTTATGTAGATGATGCAAGAATGATTGTTAAAGGTCTTGGAAAATTTGAAGGTAAAGAAGAGATAGCAGGGTTTTGGAATGAACTCACAAAAAAAGCAAATCATATAGAGTATTTAAATACAAATATACTAGTAATAAATGAAAATACAATTCATTTAAATTCTGATTGGAAAATGAATATAGGTGAAGGTATAATTACTTTAGAAGAATGGGTAAAACAAGAGGATAATACTTGGAAATTAGTAAACGACTGTTTTCAAGTAGAAAAACAGTACTAAAGGTTTTAAATACGATATCTACATGAACACTCATTATATATTTCAAATCCAAAGTTGTCATGTTATTTTTATATTAATAAAAAAAAGACCGTGTATGCATAGATAATAGTGGCAGTGCTATTGCTATTTATTTGAGATTGTAGTATAACAGTATAAAGAATATAAATAGGACTAGCCAGTGATAAAACTAAGTAAATTAGGAAGCGGTGATTTATCAAACATCACAACGGAAGCAATACTAAAAAAAATTGATAGCTTTGATAGAGTAACTGTAACAAGTAAGCTTCTAGAGTACTTAAAAAGACATTATAACTTAACTTTAAAAGAAGACCACGAATTCTTAGTATTAAAAGCAAAAAGACAAAGTTATAGCATTGTACCAGTTGGTCATGAAGATATTAAACTTCTAGATTTACAACCAAGTAATATAATCAAAATTATGTAAATCTTTTCAAAGATATTTACACAACTTGAATTGGTACATAAAAATCTAAAATAAAAGAATCATTTTCATCTAGATAGTGATTCTTATGATATATTGAAAAAGCAGGCAATGTTTTTGCTTCATATCCACTATTTGGCATCCAATACTGATATATATAAGTCATAAGTTTACAAACTTCTCCATAAACTCCTTCATAGTGAAAAATTGCATATAAAGATTCTAATACTTCAAATTTACTAATTGAGTTTGTTGGTTCAAAATTTTTATCGACTTCTAATGCTGCTATATAATTACACTCTTCATAAGGAATAATAATTGTATTATCATGATAAACGCCAATTTGGGTAGAATTAGTAATATCTTTTTCATATGCAAAGGCCATAAGTCTCTGCCATAACTTTGATAAAGCATCTCCATCATATCCTTTGTGTCTTATGTAGGCACAAGTTTTTGTTGGAATTACTTGTATCTTTGGTTCAATTCCTATAAATTTTTCATAAAAGTTTTCTTCTAAATGAAGTTTTTCTTTGGTGAAGTTTTTATAAGCACCTTTTTTCCATTGTGTAGGAGTATAAACAAAACGTTTTTTAAATGCTTTTATAAAAGAAGTATGAGATGCATATCCACATAGTTGACTTATCTCACTAATAGTTGAATACTTATTAGTAATAAGTAGGTTGGCTGCTTTTTGTAGTCTTATAGCTGTAACTCTTTCAAAAACATTTTCCCCAATTTCTTCTTTAAAAATTGTAAGAAAATGAGACTTGCTTACACTATTTAATTTTGCTAATTCTTCAAGTGTAATATTTGAATTAATATATTTATAAATATAATTAAGAGACTTGTTAACTATATCTGCTCTTATATGTTTAGTATCTTTTTTCATGTCTATAGTATATCATAAGATAAAAAAATAGTAATTTAGGATAACAAAAAAAGAATATAAGATAAAGATTTTATTTTTTTGATTGATTATAATAATAAGAAAAGTTTAGGAGTATATTATGAGTAGAATACTAATAACAAAGCGTTGTCAGGAAACTATAATATCAGGATTTGAATTTTTACCTGCTAAGACTTATAATAATAGTATTGAAATATTTTCTCCTTTTGCACAATTAGCAAATATACATTTTGCTAATAGAGGTTTAGATATTAAAATTTTAGAATCAGGTTCAATAAAAATTATATTTGATAATATAGATTTAGATTCAAGAAATGAATTTTTAACTGAATTAAAGTCATTTATAAAAGCTTCAAGAAGAGAAGTGATTGACAATTTCTTAATATATAAAAACAATAGAATCTCTTATTTATAAGAAAATAAACAATATTAAAAAAGGAAAAATATGAAAGCTATAGGATTTAAAACATCACACAAGATTGGTCACGAAGATAGTTTAATAGAATTTGAAACAAGTAAACCACTTGCAAAAGGGTTTGATATCGTAGTAAAAGTAAATGCTGTTTCTATGAATCCAGTAGATACTAAGGTTAGAGCAAATACAGCAAAAGATACTGTTTTAGAAAATCCAAAAGTTCTAGGATATGATGGAATTGGTATTGTAGAGAGTATAGGAGATGATGTTTCAAACTTCAAAATTGGTGATAGAGTATTTTATGCGGGAGATGTAACAAAAAATGGTTCAAATAGTGAATTTCAATTAATTGATTCAAGAATTGTTGCACTAGCTCCAACTACAATCAATGATGAAGAAGCTGTAGTCTTACCACTTACCTCTCTTACTGCTTGGGAAGCAATGTTTGATAGAATGAATATCAAAAAAGATAAGAAAAAAACTATTTTAATCATTGGTGGAGCAGGAGGTGTTGGATCAATTGCAACACAAATTGCAAAAGCAACTACAGAACTTACTGTAATTGCAACAGCTTCAAGAGAAGAAACAAGTACATGGTGTAAAGATATGGGAGCTGATGTTGTTGTTAATCATAGAGATTTATTAACTTCAGTTAGAGAAGCTGGTTTCCAATATGTAGATTATATTTTCAACTTAGCAGATACAAAAATTCACTGGGATGCTATGGCTGAACTTATTGCTCCACAAGGTAAAATTTGTTCAATTGTTGATACAACAGAACCTATAGATATCAATAAATTAAAGCCAAAATCAGTAACTTTTATCTGGGAGTTTATGTTTACAAGAGCTATGTTTAATACTGAAGATATTAGAGAGCAAAGTAATATTTTAAGTCAAATTGCTTCTTTAATAGATGAAGGAAAGATCAAAACTACACTTAGTAAAACAATTAAAGGTTTTAATGTTAAAAGTTTAAAAGAAGCCCATGAATTAACTGAAAGTGGTAAAAATATTGGGAAAATTGCAATTAAATTTTAATAGAAGTTTTTAAATCTGGTACATAATTTACCATTTTATGTATCATTTAAACCTAGTAATTAATTTCATTTTACATATAATTGTATTTAATTAATAAAGAATAAAAGAAAGGTAATAATAATCATATGAAAGAAGAAATACCTAACATAGATTTTAATCATGAAAGATGTACTCGAGATTTTAAAGTTATGAAACTTAAAGACTTTTTCAAACAAGATTATGTTTTAGCAGAGATATATAAACCTCATAGATTAAAGTTCTTTCAAATGATTTTTATTACTGATGGTGAAGTCAATCATATGGTTGATTTTCATTCTATTACTCTTAAAAAAGGAAGTTTATCTTTTTCTTCTCCTGGCCAAGTACAAGCTTTTGATGAACTTGGTACTTATGATGGCTATATATGTATTTTCACAGAAGCATTTTTAAATCGTGAGTTTTTACAAATTGCCAATAGACATATTATAGACCATCTTTATTTCCAAAATATAACAAAAGCATTAGTTTTAGAAGATGATAGTTTAGATATTTATTTTGAATTACTTTTAAAAGAATTTATTGAAAGTACTGTTAATCTTAAAGAGGGTGTTGTGGCTTCTTTAGTTAATTGTATTTTGCACAAAAGTAAAGAGCATTTTCCCGAAACTACAAAAGATATTAAAAAAAGTGAACTTTTTAATTCTTTCAAAAAAACTCTTATGTCTGAATTTACGCAACTACATAATGCAGAAGAGTATGCGAATATATTAAGAGTTACTCCTAAGCATTTAAATGTTATCTGTAAGCAAATTACAGGAATGACTACAAAAGCATTTATTGATAAATTTAAAATTGTAGAAGTAAAACGATATCTAGCTTCTTCAACATTACCAATAAAAGAAATCTCTACAAATATGGGATATTGGGAAGTAAGTAATTTTGTAAAATTCTTTAAAAAACATACTGGGTTTACTCCAAAAACTTTTAGAGATGCTCAAGTTTTATATTTATAAAAACTCAATAGGTTCAATATTTACTATTTCTTACTACTTTTAAACCTACACTAAATTCTCCTTTTACTTTATAATTATTTTATAGAAAGGAAATAAAATGAATGATGATATAAAGAAAGTCTCAATAATTACATTATTACTCTTATCAATGATAACTATGATGTCAAATGTTGCAATTGTTACAGCACTTCCTGCATTAAAAGAACAATTTAAAGATGTTGCAAATATAGATTTTTATTCGAGACTTATAATAACTTTGCCGTCTTTAGTTATTGCAATACTTGCACCTATTATGGGAAAAGTTGTGGTGAAGTTTGGAAAGAGAAATTCAACTATTGTATCACTTCTAGTTTTTGCAATAACTGGAAGTACAGGTTTATATTTAAATCAAATTGAAATAATTTTATTTTCTAGAGCATTTTTTGGTATTGCAATTGCAACATTAATGATTATAACAACTTCTTTAGTTGGAGATTATTTTAAAGTAGAAGATAGACCAAAATTCATGGGATTACAAAATGCTTTCATAGGTATTGGTGGAATTTTATTTGTTGTTGGAGGTGGTTTTTTATCTGATATTTCATGGAGAACAACTTTTGGAATTTATTTAATCTCTTTATTACTTTTACCTCTTGCTATTACTTCAATTAAGGAAATAAAATTAGAAAGAACAATAAATAATACTGATGATAAAATATCTTCTAGTATTTATCTTATCTATTTCTTTGCATTTGTATATATGTCATTATTTTTTCTATTGCCAACACAAATGCCTTTTTTACTTATTGAAGGGTTTGGAGCTAGTGGTAAATTTGCTGGAGGAATAATTGCTTCTGCTTTTGTTTCAAATGCCTTAGGAGCAATTATATTTGTAAAATTAAAATCTAAATTTTCATATCCAGCTGTACTTTTAATAGGACTTAGTTTTTTTGCAATGGGTTTTAGTGGACTTGGACTTTCAAATAGTCTATCTTTATTTTTTATACCTGCTCCAATGATGGGATTTGGTGCTGGAATTATGTTAACAAATTTAACTACATGGATGTTAAGTATGACATTTTCAGGTAATAGAGTAAAAAGTTCTGGATATTTTACTAGCGCATTATTTTTAGGACAATTTTCTTCTCCTTTAATATTTCAAAATGTTGTTGATTATTTTGGTACACAAAATTTCTTTTTAAATTTAGGAATAACACTTTTTGTAATCATTTTAATTAGTATGTCAATTCTTATTATTCAAAAATCCAAAAATGAAGTATCTTTGTCAAATTCATAATATATTTGAATTTTTTTAAATATTAAGTCTAGCATTTTAATGCTAGGTTCAATATTTACCATTTTTTATCTCTTTTAAACCTACACTAAATTCTCCTTTTATTTTATAATTATCACATAACAAAATAAGTATAAAATCAAAAGGAAAATAGATGAAAGCAATTATTTTAGAAAAAGCAGGAAGCGTAGAAAATCTTGTAATAAAAGAAATCAAAGAACCAACAATACAAGAAAATGAAGTTTTAATAGAAGTAAAAGCATTGAGTATAAATCCAGCTGATGTAAAGATTAGAGCAACACCTGAATTTGTAAGTGCAATTTATGGTGATGAAGATGTTATTTTAGGATGGGATATTTCTGGAATTGTAAAATCAGTAGGATCAAAAGTTACTAAGTTTAAACAAGGTGATAAAGTTTTTGGAATGGTTAATTTCCCTGGACGAGGAAATGCCTATGCACAATTTGTTGCATCACCAGAAAATCATTTGACAAAAATCCCTGAAAACATGTCATTTGAACAAGCAGCAGCAACTACACTTGCAGCCTTAACAGCACTACAGGCTCTTGAAAATAATATAAAGAAAGATGATAGAATTTTAATTCATGCAGGTTCTGGTGGTGTAGGACATTTTGCTATTCAAATTGCAAAACATTTAGGAGCATATGTAATAACTACATCGTCTGCAAAAAATAAAGACTTTGTAATGAGTTTAGGTGCTGATGAACATATTGATTATAGAAGTCAAGCTTTTGAAGAAGTGGTAAAAGATATTGATTTTGTTTTAGATCCAATGGGTGGAGATACATTAGAGAAATCTGTAAAAGTTATGAAAGAGAATGGAACAATAATTTGTTTACCTCAAGATAAATTTTCTGATGAACTTATCAATGAAGCTAAAAAGAAAAATGTAAATATTATAAATATTTTAGTTCAATCTAGTTCTAAAGATATGGATACTTTAGCTCAACTAATAACAGATAAAAAATTAAAACCTGCAATATCAAAAACATTCACTTTTGAAAACATGCAAGATGCACATTTAGAAGTTGAAAAAGGTAGATCAGTAGGAAAAGTGATAGTAACTTTATAAGGAGATAAAATGATAAATAAAATAGTTAAATTTGATGTAAAACCAGAATATATTGAAAGTTTTAAAACGGCACTTTTAAATGATAAAGAAAATACAAAAAAAGAACTTGGATGTGTCGAGTTTAGAGTTTATGTTGATAATAAGAATCCAAGTTTATTTTTTACGTATGAAAGATTTATTGATCAGGCTGCTTTTGAGAATCACTTGAATCAAGATTATGTAAAAGAACTTGAAAAACTTATTCCCGTAGTTCTATCTACACCGGTTAAATTTTTGAGTTTAGGTGAAACAAATCCACTTCCAATTGCTCTAAAAGAAGCGAATAAAGAAGATGATGAGTTTGTTATCTTCTTTGAGTTTAAATTTAAAGATGGATACAAAGATAAACTTATCCAAAGATTTGGAAAACATATACCAGAAACTAGAAAAGAAAAAGGAAACCTACTGTTTGATTTATTTACAATTGAAGGTCAAGATGACACATTAATGGTATATGAGCACTGGAGAAAAGAATCTGACGTATGGGATATTCATTTTAAACAACCATATGCTGAGATTACTGGTGCACTTATGAATGAATCAGTAGTTGGAAATTTAGAACAATATATGAATTTTGTAACAGAAATTAAATAATAGATACATATACAAATAATAGAGGAAGAATAATGAGAAAGTTTTTTGTAATACTAACACTTGTATTTAGTGTAATTACACTTGTCCAAGCAGGTGAGCTAATTAGTGATTTAAATTTTAAAAATATTGAAGCCTCTAAAGATGATTCAGTGCTTATTCTAAAAATAAATGTTCCACCAAAAAATGCTGTATCAACAGCTGTTTTAAGTGAAATTAGTGCTGGTCTTGATTTTGCACAAAATAATGAGTCAATTGGAGCTATTGTTATTACAGGATCACAAGAAGTTTTTTCAGCTGGTGCAGGAGGAGAGAGTCTTCAAAAAGTAAAAAAAAATGAGGAAACTCATTCTTTTTTAGCCCATAAAGTATTTAATAAAATTGAAGCTTTTCCAAAACCAGTTATTGCCGCAGTTTTAGGAATAAGTGCAGGTGGCGGAAATGAACTTGCTTTATCTTGTGATATTAGAATTGCAGGAGAGAGTGCAAAGTTTAGACAACATGAATTACAAGCTGGATTGATTCCAGGATTTGGTGGGATGCAAAGACTTCCAAGGCTTATTGGACAAAGTAGAGCGATGCAGATGATTTTAACAGGAAGATTTGTTGATGCAAAAGAGGCTTTATCTATTGGTTTAGTTAGCTCTGTTTTTCCAGATGCACAAGTTCTCTCACGTGCAATTGCTTTGGCGCAACAATTAAATGATAATTTAGATAAAAAAGCTTTAGCACAATTCAAAAAAAGAATGGCACTTTCATATAACGAAACTTATAAAACTGCTCTTAGAAATGACCAACTTGCATTTGATAAATTAGCAACTTCACCTGATATAAAAGAAGCTATTGGTAAATTTATTAAAAGACAAAAAGCGCTAAGTAAGAAGGAAAAATAATGAGAACTATATTTAATATATTAGTAGTTAGCTTTTGTTTAATAAGTAGTTCTCAAGCTGCACAGTTAGAAAAACTTTGGGAAACTAATGGCTTTTCTATGCCTGAATCTATGGCAACTTCTGAAAATAGTAACTGGATATATGTTTCAAATGTAAATGCTAATAAAAAAGGATTTATCTCTAGATTAAGTAAAGATGGAAAAATTGATAATCTAAAATGGATTACAGGTTTAAACAATCCTGCCGGTCTTGCTTTATATGGTGATAAACTTTATATTGGTGATAGTTCAGAAGTACATATTATAGATGTGAAAAAACAAAAGCTTATTAAAAGCATATCTTCAAAAGAAGCTAATGCTTTAAATGACGTGACTATTAGTACTGAAGGTGAAGTGTTCGTTTCTGATATTGCAAGTGGAAAAATCTTTACAATAAAAGATGGCAAGTTAGTAGTATGGTTTGAAGCTCCTGAAATTAAACATCCTAATGGTTTATTTGTTCAAGACAATTATCTTTTTATTGCAGATTTTGCGAGTAAATTATCTCATGATTTAAAAGTAGACGATTATGGTTCTATCTATAAAGTTAATTTAACGACCAAATTTTGTAGTCTTATTCCAAGTTCATACCATTTAGGTGGATTAGATGGTTTAATTAGTACTAATGATGCTTTATTAGTTTCCAGTAATCCTACTGGCGAATTGTATACAATCACAAAAAAAGAAAGAATTTTAGTAGGTACTTTTGAAAAAGGTTTAGCAGATATTAGTATGGAAGGTAATACTTTATATGCGCCCTTTATTTTTAGTAAAAAAGTATCTGCATATAGCTTAAAATAAATATAAAAAGAGAAAGAGAAAAAATGAAATATAAAATTACAATGTTTGCTGATTTTCAATGTCCGTATTGCTATATTGCAAAAAATATAGTAGATAGACTAAAAAAAGAATATGATATAGAAATTCTTTTTAGAGGATATGAAATCCATCCTGATATTCCTGAAAATGGAATACGATCAGAAATCTATTTTCCAAATGCAAAACAAAAAAATATTCAATTGCAAGAATTTGGAAGACAGTATGGATTAGAGTTTACTGATATTACAGAGATGCCAAATTCAAATAAAGCATTACAAGTTGCAGAATATGCTAAATCTGTAAATAAGTCTGAAGAGTATAATACGGCAATGTATGAGGCTTTCTTCTTTCATGGAATCAATATTGGATTAATTCCAGAAATTAAGAAAATTTCGTTATCTATAGGAATTTCAGAAGAAGAAGTTGATAATGTATTTTATACAGATAAATATAAAAATAGTTTGATTAATAATAAATATTTTTGTAGAGATAACAATATTACAAGTGTACCAACTTTTATAATTAATGATCAAGTTGTACTTGTAGGTGCACAAAGTTTTGAAAACTTTAAAAAAGTATTTGAAGAACTAAAGAAATAAGTTAGTTGCAATGAAGTTTATCGAAGTCGAATAGTAATTAGACTTGATTAATAAAGGGATAACATACGACCTCATCCTGAAGTAAATACTTTATTACTTCAAGTAATATAAATTAAAAAATTTATGTTAAAAACTCTTGACATTAGTTTGATATCAAACTATAATTCCAGTATAAATAAAGTTTGATGTCAAACTAAAAATGAACAAGGAAATTAAATGATTAAATTTTTAAACACAAAAATAGTTTTAGCATCTATCTTAGCTACTTCAATTTTTGCAGGGTGTGTTGTAAATCAAGATGTTAACAAAGCAGAAGTAAAATCAAATAAAACAAAAGTTGTCGAGTTATTGCAATCAATGGAAAATGGTGATAAAAAACCTGCTTCTTATATTAATAAAAATAAATATATTCAACACAACTTGGGTATTAAAGATGGTCTTGAAGGTTTTGGTGAAGTATTAGCAATGTTACCAAAAGGAAGCATAAAAGCAAGAGTACTTAGAGCATTCCAAGATGGACCTTTTGTGTTTACTCATACAGATTATAATTTTTTTGGACCCAAAGTAGGTTTTGATATTTTTAGATTTGAAAATGGAAAAATTGTAGAACATTGGGACAACTTACAAGAAAAAATAGCAAAAACAGTAAGTGGAAGAACTCAACTTGATGGAGCAACTAAAATTACTGATTTAGATAAAACTGAAGCTAACAAAACACTAGTTAAAAATTTTATTGATGATATATTATTTGGAAAAAATCCAAATAAAATTACAGAATATATTTCAACAGAAAATTATCACCAACACAATACTGCAATTAAAGATGGTTTATCTGGATTAGGTAATGCTATTAAATACTTAGTTTCTAAAAACGATATGTTTACTTATGAAAAAGTACATAAAATATTAGGAGAAGGTAACTTTGTTCTTTCTACAAGTGAAGTTCAATGGCATGGAAAAGCTCATTCTTTTTATGACTTATTTAGAATAGAAAATGGAAAAATAGTTGAGCATTGGGATACTATTGAAGAAATTCCATCACAAGATAAATGGCAAAATACAAACGGTAAATTTTAGTAATAATAAATAATTCAAAAGAAGGAGTGTGAAATGAATAAGAAAAGAGTATTTGTAGTTGGCGCGGCTGGTCAAATTGGAACACCACTTACAAAAAACCTATTAAAGTTAGGTCATGATGTAAAAGCAGTTGTAAGAAAAAGAGATGAGTCAAATGAGTTAAAATTAAAACTTTATGAATCACTTGGAGCAGAAGTTTATGTTGAAGCTGATACTTCAAATGTAGAGCTTATGAGCGAAGCTATGAAAGGTTACGATACTGTTATTGTTTGTACTCCTGCAAATGAGTTTACTGTTACAAGAATGGAACCTGCACTATTAGAAGCAGCACTTAAAGCAGGTGTTAAAAGATTTGTACCCAATGAGTTTGGTGTTCATACAAGAGGGATAAAAGTAGGTGATGGAATTCTTTTTGATTATAAGAAATCACTACATGAAAAGATAATTAAATCAGGAATAGGATGGACATTTTTCTATAATGGTTTAATATTTGATTACTGTCTTCCAAATTTACGTTTCTTTGAAAAAATCACTACGTTTGGGAAAATGGAACTTCCAATTTTCACTCATAGTATTGATGATATTGGTCACATTGCAGCCCTAGCACTTACTGATGACAGAACATTAAATAAGTGTGTTCAAATGGATTATAATAGTTTAAGTCAAAATGAAATGATTGATTTATTAAAAAACTTTTGGCCAGATAGTAACTTTGAATATACACATTTCTCTTCTGAATATATTACAACAATGAAAGATAAAGATGGAGATGAAGTTACTGCAAAAGTAGGAAAAGAAACAGACAGGGAGAGATGGGGTATAAATTATGTAATTTATGTACTTGGAAAACTTGCTACATTTAACGATGAAACACTTAAATCTAGTGACCTTTATCCTCATATGATTTGTGAAAAACCTGAAGAAGCCTTGTCTTCTAAAAACTTTGTTTTTGAAAATGATAAATAAAACAATAAAGAAATAGTGGTTATTATTTCATTTATAAATAGTAGGATATAAAACTAATGATAAATACAAACGCGGTAATTTCAGTAATTGCAAATATTCATAATAATGCAAATAAACTTATTGTTGATGAACTTAAAAAACATAATTTGACAGGACTTGCACCATCTCATGGAGATATATTAATACTCTTATATCAAAATGAGGAAGGTGTCCCTATGAATAAAATTACATCAACAATTAATAAAGACAAATCAACGGTTACAGCTTTAGTCAATAAATTAGAAAAGATGGAATTTCTTACAAAATTTAAACATGAACATGATAGCCGAAGTACAATAGTAAAACTTACACAAAAAGGACATGAGACTAAACCTATTGTCTTAGATCAAATATCTACAAAACTTTTAGATAAAACTTATAAAGGATTTTCCAACGATGAGAAAATACTTCTTTGTAGTTTATTGGAAAAAGTAAAAGATAATTTAAATAAGTAAGTATTAACGTTATATAAATATATTATACGAGGAAACATTATGAATGAAAAAAATCAAATAATTGAAGATCTTCTTTGGAGACATACTACTAAAAAATACGATAAGGCTAGAAAGATTCCTCAAGAAGATCTTAATATACTCTTTGAAGCAATGCGTCTTTCAGCATCCTCAATCAATTCTCAACCCTGGAAGTTTGTTGTGATTGAAAGTGATGAAGCCAAAGAAAGAATGAACAAAACCTTTGCCCATAAATTTCAAACGAATCAACCGCATGTTTTTGATAGCTCGATGATTATTCTCTTTGCATATAACCCTCATTACTCTCGTGATGATTACGCTGAAGTAGTAGATAAAGGTATCAAAGATAAGCGTACTAAACCCGAAAAGAGAGAAAGTGCTTTTGGTGGTATGTTTTTTGCTGAACTTAATACTGATGAATCTGGTGATACAAGTGCTTGGACTAAAGCTCAAACTTATCTAGCTTTGGGAAATACTCTACATACTTTAGCTCGTCTAAAAATTGACTCCACACCTATGGAAGGGATTGATACCGATCTAGTAAATGAAGAGTTTAAAAAAGAACTAGATGGTTATCAGTGTGATGTTGCTTTGGCTATAGGGTATCATCACATTGAAGAGGACTATAACGCCAAACTTCCAAAGTCGCGACGAGAACACAAAAGTATTTTTGTACATATTTAAATACAATTGGTGAGATGCATAACAAGTTATTGCATCGGAGAAACTACTCGCCTTTTTTCGCTGAACAAGGCATTTTACAATCACTTACTTTTGGAACACGAAGGATTCATATTTATGAATCCTTTTAATTAGTATTTCCATTCTAATAAGAAATCCCAATCAATTGCAAGCCTTTTGATTTAGCTTTAACACTAATCTTTTCTTCTTTATGATTTTTTAACGCTTCACTAATATCTTTTAAACTAAGTTTCTTATTTCCTAACTCAAATAAAGCTCCCATAATATATCTAACCATATGACTTAAAAAACCATTTCCTACAATCTTAAGATAGTAGATTTTATTAGAAAAAGCAGAAGCTTGAAGTTCTAATATTTCGCAAGACAAAACTGTACGAATTGTAGATTTCATATTTGTATCTCGTTTAGCAAAACAATAAAAATCATGTTCACCAATAAAAAGATTACAAGCTTCTTTCATAAGTTTAATATCAAGTATTCCATTATTAGAAGATATGTGAGTTACAATATCATTTAAAATAGGATTATAGACTTTATCTGTAGAAAAGCAATAATGATATTCTTTGCTCACGCTGTCTTTATTTGGATTAAATCCAATATTACTAGTTTCACATTCTAAAATACGAATATCAGGAGGCAATAATGAGTTCATTCCAAGTTGTAGTTTTGAGGATTCAATTTCCAAAGGAATAGATACTTTTAGCACTTGTCCTTGGGCATGAACACCTGCATCAGTTCTACTTGCAGATGAAATAATACTATCTTGATATTTGCAAATTTTATCAAGTACTTTTTGAATACTTGCCTGAACTGTTGGCTTATCACTATTATTTCCAAGGTCTTGCCACCCAAAGTAATTTGTTCCTTTATATGAGATTATAAGCCTATGATAATACATATATTTTATCCTAACCAACCCATTTGAAAAGAATATTTAATTAACATTAAAAAACACATAGCAATTACAATAATTCTTAGATGTAAAGGATTTATTCTAAGTAAAAAATGTGAAGCAATATATGCTCCAATCATTTGACCTAACATCATTAAAATACCAATACTAAAGATAACTTGTCCATAAATTAAAAAGATTATAACAGACCCTATATTAGTTGCAAAATTCATAGTTTTAGCCATTGCAGTAGCTTTTATAAGTTCAATTCCTCTTAATGCAATTGCGGATAAGGATAAAAAAGAACCAGTCCCTGGTCCAAACATACCATCATAAAATCCAATAAAAGGAACAGCTGTATATTGATAAGTTTTTTCAGTTATTTTTGCTTTTGATTCAATATTAGAAGCTTTTGGCATAAATAAGAAATATACACCAATAAGTAAAAGAACTATAGGTATTACAAAATTTAGTAGTTTTACATCAATAAATTGAACACAAATTGTTCCTATTACAGAACCTACAAAAGCCATAAGCATCAAATATTTAACTTCATTAAACGTAATTTTTTTCTTACGAAGCATCATAACAGAAGCAGTACCACTACCAATAAAAGCTTGAAATTTATTTGTACCAAGAGCAAGAAGAGGAGGCATTCCTGTCAAAATTAAAGCAGGAATTGTAATCAATCCTCCACCACCTGCTAAAGTATCGATAAAACCTGCGAAGACAGCGACAGCAAAAAGTATAATCATTAATTCATATGTAATAATTGATAAATCCAAAATCATCTCCTTTGAATTTATGCATTATAGTAAGAATTGCTTTCAGATGAATAAATTGATTTAAGCTTTCATAAATAGAACTTAAAGTAAAATTAAGAATCAACCTCTAGGGGCGCTATTATCTTCTTAAGATAAAAGCTGAGATAGCAAATTGCTTGTCCCGTTGAACTTGAACTGGGTAATTCCAGCGTAAGGAAGAGAAATGTAAATAATCCTACTATGATATTTTAATCATACTTTATATACAACTTTTTCCTACATAAATAAAATTTTATTTAAGGAAACATATTGAAAATTAAAAATTTAACACTATCTGCGTGCACATCATTTATATTATTAAGTTCTTTAGCCTATGCCGAAGATATAACATTAGATTCTATTACTGTTACTTCTGATTTTAGAGATAAAAATCTCTCACAAACAAGTAATGCTATTAGCGTATTATCAGAAGATAAAATAGAAGAAAAAGCTCATCAATCATTTGAAAATGTAATAGGTCAAATACCAAATGTAAACTTTTCAACAGGAGGTTCAAGAGCTCACTATATTCAAATAAGAGGAATTGGTGAAAGAAGTCAATTTATCTCTCCTGTAAATCCATCTGTTGGTTTAGTTTTAGATGGTATTGATGTATCGGAATCAGCACTTGCACTTACAATGTTTGATGTAAATCAAATAGAAGTATTAAAAGGTCCACAAGGTACAACATTTGGTTCAAATGGAATGGCGGGAGTTGTTAGCTTACAAAGTAATCAACCCACAAAAGATTTTGAAGGTCATATAGAAACTACAGTTGGAAACTACAATACAAAATCAATAGGACTTGCTTTAGGTGGGACATTGATTGAAGATACATTATTAGGTAGATTTTCTGTTTATAAAAATACTAGTGATGGTTTTATGGAAAATAAATATTTAGGTAAAAAAGATACTCAAAATATTGATGAACTAGCACTTAAAGGTCAATTAACTTACTTAGCAAGCGATGAGCATACAGTAGATATTAATCTTGCACATATTGATGTAGATAATGGTTATGATGCTTGGACATTTGATAACTCTTATAATACTTATTCAGACCAACCAGGAACAGATGCACAAGAAACTAATGCAATTGCAATTAAATCTACATATCAAATCAATAGAAAAATGCATTTAATAAGTAAAGCATCATTCTCAAAATCAGATAGTACATATTCTTATGATGAAGATTGGTCATATAAAGGTGCTTTTGCAGATAGTTTATATCCATATAGCTCTTTTGATGAGTATTTAAGAAAAAGAGAAAAAGTAGATATTGATTTACGATTAGTATCTGATGAAGATGGTCGAATTTTAAATAATACTACAGATTGGACTTTTGGAACATATTATAAAAATCAAAGTGAAGACTTAACAAGAAATTATACATATCTTAGCTCACCGTATACTAGTAGTTACGATACTGAAAACTTAGCTATTTATGGACAGTTAGATTCTCATATTGCAGATAAGCTTACTTTAACAACAGGTTTAAGAGTTGAAAAATGGGAAGCTAAATATAGTGATTCTGATTCTTTAAATATAGATACAGATGAAGTACTTGTTGGTGGAAAAGTTGGATTAAATTATCAAGAAAATGAAAATGATTTATACTATGTAACACTTTCAAAAGGTTATAAACCAGGTGGAGTTAATGCAGATAATTCACTATCAAGCAATGCAAGAGAGTTTAATACTGAACATTTATGGAACTTGGATATTGGGAAAAGTTTTTCTAACTTAGATAACAAACTAAAAAGTAGAATAAACTTTTTTTATGGTTTAAGACGTGACCAACAAGTTAAAAGTTCTACTGTAACAGTAAGAACTGACGGAAGTACAGAATTTACAGATTATTTAGCAAATGCTGCTAAAAGTAGTTATTATGGTGTAGAAGCACAAACAGATTATTATGCAGATAATACTTTGCATTTATTTGCATCTCTTGGTTTACTTAAATCTAAGTTTGATGAATATGAAGACCCAAATCCAAGTAATGTAGATGTTAATGGAAGAACACCAGCTCAATCTCCTGTTTATCAATACAATGTAGGCTTTGATTATATGCTTACAAATGATGTTCAGTTTAAAACTGATGTAGAAGGTAAAGATTCATATTACTTCTCAAATAGACACAATGCAAAATCAAAATCTTATGCACTTTTAAATGCAAGTGTTTCTTATTTTGCTTCTGATTGGACTCTAACTTTATGGGGTAAAAACCTTACTGATAAATCTTATCAAACAAGAGGTTTTGGAAGTTTTGGAAATAATCCAGGTAATGGATATGCTACAGAACTTTATACTCAAGAGGGTGATCCTCGAACATTTGGATTTACAGCGAAGTATTATTTCTAATGAAAAAAACAATATATTTATTACTTTTAACTAGTATTTTAACCTTTGGAAATGAAAAGCCAACTCTTACAGTATATACCTATGATGCTTTTGCAGCATCATGGGGACCAGCACCAAAAGTGAAAAAAGCTTTTGAAAAAACTTGCGATTGTAATATAAAATTTGTAGGAGTTTCAAGTTCAATTGCAACTTTACGTAAAATTCAACTTGAAGGTAAAAAAACAAAAGCTGATGTAATATTAGGTTTAGATACAGCAATTGCACAAGTTGCAAAAGAAACTAAACTTTTTTCTCCTCATGGTTTGGATACATCTATAATTGATTTACCAAATTCATATAAAGATGATACTTTTGTACCTTTTGATTATAGTTATTTTGCTTTTGTTTATGATGAAAAAAAAATAAAAAATATACCAGATTCTTTTGAATCCTTAGCTTCTATGCCAGAAGATTTTAAAATAGTTATTCAAGATCCTCGATCTTCAACTCCAGGACTTGGTTTATTATTATGGGTTAAGTCTATTTATGGAGATAAAACAGTTGATTATTGGAAACGTTTATCTCCACATATTCTAACTATTACAAAAGGATGGTCAGAAGCTTATAGTCTATTTTTAAAAGGTGAAGCTGATATGGTTTTAAGTTATACAACATCTCCTGCATATCATATGATAGAAGAAAATAAGTACAATATTAAATCAGCAGATTTTAAAGAAGGTCATTATGCTCAAATTGAAGTTGCAGCTATTGTTAAATCTTCAAAACAAAAAGAACTAGGAAAAAAGTTTTTGGAATTTTTATATACTAAAGAATTTGCCCAACTTATTCCAACAGCTAACTGGGCATATCCTGTAATAAAAGGTGTTAAACTTCATAAAGATTTTGATAAATTACATAAACCTAAAGAGTTTATTTTAATGGATGGAAAAGAAGTAGAAGAAAAAAGAAAAGCTATAATAAATGAATGGCTTAGTGCAGTACAAAAATAATAATGTTTAAAAATTTGAAAAGATTTAAGGGTTCTACACTTTTGGGTGGAGCTTTATCTTTTGCACTATTATCTTTTTCTTTTCTTATATTTTACACTTTATACACCGCACAAGAAACAAATCTTTTTACGCAAGTTGATAGTAAAATATATGGCTTATTAAAATTTACTATTTTTCAAGCTTTTTTATCAACTGTTCTTTCAGTATTTGTAGGATTATTATTAGCTTGGGCGTTAAGTCATCAAACTAATTTCAAAGGACGTTCAACTTTAATTGCTTTGTTTTCTTCTTCTTTAGTATTGCCAACACTAATTGTAGTTTTTGGAATAATAGGTATTTTTGGAAGGCAAGGATACATAAATCAAATAAGTCTTTATTTTTTTGATACTTCTTTTGGTACATATCTTTACGGTTTAGGTGGAATTTTATTAGCTCATGTTTATCTTAATGCCTCTTTTGCGCTACGATCATTACTACATAGTTTTGAAGCAATTCCAAAAGAAAAATATAAATTAGCAAAGAGTTTAAACTTTTCTGTTTTGAAATGTTTTTATTATGTAGAATACCCTGCTTTGAAATCAAGCTTATTAAGTATTTCTTCTACAATATTTTTACTTTGTTTTACTTCCTTTGCTGTTGTTTTATTGCTTGGTGGAAATCCTAGTTATAATACTTTAGAAGTTGCTATTTATGAAGCTGTAAAGTTAGATTTTGATATTGAAACTGCTTTAAAACTCGCACTTATTCAGCTTAGTATTTCTGTTGTTTTAGTAGTATTATCTTCTTCTTTTAAAATAAGTACTAGCAATATTAAAACAAGTAATACTTTCATAGTTTGGAAAAATTCTAAAAAAATTCAAACTTTGCAATGGTTTATCATTTTTGTTTTTACTATATTTTTTATCTCTCCTTTAATCGTGATTTTTTTAGATGGTTTGAGTGCAAACTTTACAAAGATATTATCAGATAAGATTTTTATACAATCATTTTTTACTTCTATAACACTTGCAACTGTATCAAGTATCATAACAGTAATTGCAGCAATACTTCTAAGTAATACAAGACGAAACTTTAGCTTAGATACAAGACTAGCTTCAAATCCATTTTCTAAAATATTAAATCTTTTCATTGCTTTTTCTGGCAATATATATTTAGCAATACCTTCACTAGTATTAGGTTTAGGTTTTTTTATGATGTATCAAAAATATGATGGTTCATTTGTTCTTTGGTCAACATTCGCCCTAATAACAGCAAATGTACTTATGTCTTTACCCTTTGCTTTAGCTGTAATTGCACCTGCTATGCAAAAAATAGCAAAACGATATGACAAACTATCTTTTTCTTTAGGACTTAGTACCTTCCAAAGATATAAAGAAGTAGAACTACCCTATTTAAAATCATCAATTGCTTATGTGTTTACTTTATCTTTTTGTTTTTCACTAGGTGATTTAGGTATTATTGCCCTATTTGGTTCGGATGAATTTATAACCTTACCTTGGTACCTTTATCAGCTTATGGGTTCATACAATACAAACGATGCAGCAGGTGTGGCACTAATACTTTTAATACTAGTATTAGCTGTGTTTATTTTAATACCAAGAATATTCAGGAGCAAAAATGCTTAAAATAAAAAATTTACAATACAAGTACAAAAACTCAAATACAAAAGAAACGTATACTTATAATTTAGAAGTAAAAGAAAGCGAAATTATAGCAATCTTAGGACAAAGTGGAAGTGGGAAATCTACACTTTTAGATTTGATAGCTGGATTTATAGATCCACTTAGCGGAAGTATACTATTAGATCAAAAAGAACTATTAAGTTTAAGTGTAGAAAAAAGACCTATGAGTATTTTATTTCAAAACCATAATCTTTTTGAGCATTTAAATGTACAAAAAAATATTTTATTAGGATTAGGAAGAACAAATGCTGATGATAAAAAAGCAGTTTCAAATATTCTAAAAAAAGTAGGACTAGAAAAGTTTGAGCATACCCTATCCTCACAACTTTCAGGTGGACAACAACAACGTGTTGCCCTAGCTCGAGTTCTACTTAGAAATGAACCAATACTACTATTAGATGAACCTTTTTCAGGATTAGATGAGCAAACTAAAATAATAATGCTAGACTTAGTAAAAAATATCACACAAGAACATAAACTACATACAATAATGGTTACCCACGATATGCAAGATTGTAAACGAATTGCTTCCAAAGTTTATAGAATGCAGAACTATTTACTTGAAGAAGAAGTCTAATTTTATTTATCAATATGATAAAAAATCAATGTCCCCCAAATTATTATATTTTAATTAAAAATTAGCTTTACAGATTGAACTTAATTCCTCATTTATTTTAAAGATTTTTGCTCTTATATTTGTAAAACCAAAAGATTCTAATCTTTTAGTATGTTTTTGTAAATATCTGTTTGCATCATTTAAGTTATCAAATACATAAATTCCACCTGCTTCTTTAGTCTCTTCATTCTCAGTCCAAATCTTAGATATTAAACCTTCTTCTTGTGCAATATCTTGAGCTAAATCTTTCATAGATTCAAAGAATTCTTCATTAAATGGTCCACTAAAGGGAAAATCTATCTGTAAAAGATATTTCATTTTATTTCCTTATTATTTTTTATTTCCAAAATTATATTATAAAAATAAAAAAAATTCTACTATTTTCTGATGTATAATATAAAAGAATTCAATCAAAGCTAATAATTAAGGAATAACATATGCCAAAATTTATAATATTTGATACTGAAACTACTGGATTTTATAAAGAAGATAGAATCATAGAAGTTGCGGCAATGATTATTGATAATAAAGGTGAAATACAAGTTTTAGACGAGCTTTGTAGTACTGATGTTCCTATAAAAATGGAAGCTACCCTTATTCATAAAATCACACAAGAGATGATAGAAAAGAAATGTAAATTTACTCAAACACAATTTTATAAAAGACTTCTTGAATTAAATAATGATAAAAACTATTTAGTCGCACATAATATGCCATTTGACTTAAGCATGTTAGAAAAAGAAGGATTTGAGTGTAATTTTAAAATTATTGATACGCTAAGAGTTGCTAAACATCTTTTAGCAGAAGATAGATCTAAAGCTCTTCCATATCTTAGATATTCACTTAAATTATATGAAGATGAAGAAAACGAAGCAATTAAATATGGCGTTGTTATGAAAGAACATACAGCAATTGGTGATGTATTAGTTACTAAACTATTATTTTCAAAACTTCAAATACTAACAAAAGAAAAGTTTCCAAATGACAATATTATAGATAAAATGCAAGAATTTACTAAAACACCAATTCTTCTAAATATTTTTAAATATGGTAAATATAAAGGCAAAAAAATAAGTGATATTTATAATAATGATATAGATTATATAAATTGGATGAAAAAGAATGTTGAATTAGATATAGATATAAAATTTACTTTTGATACACTTGAAATTGAGAATAATCAAAAAAATATAATTTGATGTCATAATTTAAATCAAACTATTTTACTCTAGTATTAGAAAAATTAATACTTCTTTTTTCATCATTTTAACTCTTATTAAAACTTAGATATAATCATGAAAAATTACAATAACAATTAGGACACTTTATGAAAAAACATGTAGAAACATCATTAAGCCATATTGCAAAATTTGCACCATTTAAAGAACAAACAGGAGCTTCTCACTTTCCTATTTACAATACAGGAACATTTGATTTAAAAAAACAAGATGGTGATAAAATTTATGACTACACAAGAAGTGATAATCCAACAAGAGAAACATTAGAAAACCTTTTTACTGAAGTTGAAGGTGGTGCTGGTTGTGTTTGTACTCATACAGGTATTGCTTCTGTTGCACTTCTTTTTGAAACTGTGTTAAAAGCAAATTCTCATATTTTAGTAGAAGCTGATTGTTATGGTGGAACATTTAGATTACTTAAAATATTTAAAGAAAAGTATAATGTTACAGTTCATTTTGCAGACTTTTTAGACTTTGATAAAATTGAAGATATTCTAAAAAATAATCCAATTGATTTAGTTTTATGTGAAAGTCCTACAAATCCTGGATTAAAAATCATTGATTTAAAAAAAGTAGGTGCATTAGCAAAAGAAAATAATGCACTATTTGCAGTTGATAACTCTCTTGCAACATTTATTTCTCAAAGACCTTTAAAATTAGGTGCAGATTTTTCACTATTTTCAACTACAAAATATATTTCAGGTCATGGAGCAGTTGTTGCTGGTGCAATTGTTGCAAAAACACAAGAATTAGCAAAAGAGATTCACTACTATGCAAATGCAGGTGGAAGAAGCCAAAATCCTATGGATGTGTATTTAATCACACTAGGAATTCCAACACTTAAAGTGCGAATGCAAGAACATGAAAAAAACTCAATTATCATTGCACAATATTTAGAAGATCAAGACTATATTGTAAAAGTTACACACCCTAGTTTAAAATCACACCCTCAACACGATTTGGCAAATGAGCAAATGGATTATATTCCAGGACTATTTTGTGTTGATTTTAAAAGCGTTAAATTAGCCGAACAATTTATTGAAAAAACAAAAATCTTTGGTGAAAAATGTTCATTTGGTAGTCCAGATTCAAGAGTAGAAATTCCTGCAAAAATTTCTCATGCAACATTCTCAAAAGAAGAATTAGCAGCAATTGGAATTAGTGATAGTACAGTTAGATTGTCTATTGGATTAGAAAATGTTGAAGATTTAATAAAAGATATAGAACAAGCAATAAAATAAAAAGTAAGAAAAAAACAAATGAACAAAAAAAAATTTGAACATATAGATTGTGGAGAAACATTACCTGTAAACAATATACATGCGGTTTCTGTTTCAATGCCTACACTTCATGATGTTATTGGTTATGAAAAACAAACACCAGAAATATTGGAAAAAGTAAAAAGTGCTTATCCAAGATTTGTGCTACATCCATATTTAAAAAAACTTGCACTTTATATAAAAGATAAATATAAGGTTTGTGATGATTTTGAAGTTGTAATTTTATCTTCAACAAAAGCAGTTGAGTTAATTAGTGATAAATATTTTATTCACAATAAAATTGAAGTAAATGAGCCTTTTGGAGTTATTTTAGTTCAAAAAGGCACTTGTCAACTTCAAAAGGTTCTAACATATATTCAACACGTTGGATGTAATTTATCTTCAAGATTTGCTCAAAACTACCTTTTTGATTTAGGATTATTAGATTCTATTCATAAAGAAGAACTTGAAGATAAAAAAGTAGCAAAAGATATTGTAATCAATACTTTGGCAAATGCTTATAATCAACCTTCTAAAAATGTATGTTTAACACCTTCTGGAATGAATGCAATTTATGGAGTTATACGAGGTCTAAATTCAATTCAAAATCATAATGCAAGAACAATATTAGTTCAATTTGGATGGCTTTATCTTGATACTATGAATATTGTAAATCATCATTATAATCAATCAAAGGTATTTACAGATATTTTAAATCTTGATTTATTAGAAGATTATTTAAAAATAGATGGAAATAAAGTAAGTGCAATAATTACAGAAATGCCAACTAATCCACTACTTAAAACTGTTGATATTAAAAGATTAAGAAGCTTATGTGATACATATAATATTCCATTAGTAATAGATACAACTTTTGCAACACCTTATAATCTTGATTTAACAAACTATGCAGATATTTTTGTAGAATCACTTACAAAGTTTGCCTGTGGAAATGCAGATGTTTTAATGGGTGCAATTATTTTAAATAAGAAACATAATCTTTCACATATGAATTATGAATTTTTCAAACATTGTGAACCTGTTTATATACAAGATATTCAAAGACTTGCTTTTGAGATAAAAGATTATGAAAAAAGAGTGAAAAAAATATCTACAAATACAAAACAATTAGTTGCATACTTCAAGACTTGTTCTTATATAAAAGAAGTTTATTATTGTTTAAGCGATGAAAATAAGGAAAACTATTCACAAACAATGTGTGATGATAATAGCTTAACAGGAATTGTATCTGTAACATTTACAAAAGCTTTTAAAGATATATATGACAACTTAAACTTTGCAAAAGGTCCAAGCTTAGGAACTGAATTTACACTTCTTATGCCTTATACTTATTTAGCTCATTGGGATTTAGTTTCAAGTAAAGAAGGAAATAAATTTTTAGAAGAAATTGAACTTCCAATTGACTTACTTCGTATTTCCGTTGGTTGTGAAAACATTGATGATATTATTAATGAATTTAAAAGATTAGAAAGATAGAAAAATAGGATAAAAAAAGAAAATTCTACAATTTATAAAAAAATTAGCTCTTGGCTATATGAGGGCTATAATATAAAAGTATACTTTCATTACGAAATATCTAAGTTGCTAATCTTATGATATTTTATCCCTTTTTATTTTCTTATAATATAACGTGTTTTGATTTTTTGCGATTTTTGGACAGTTTATGTAAAAAGAATTTAATTTAAAATAGAACATATACTCCTAATATGTTCTATTTTTATTACTTATTTATTTTGTTTATATATTCATAAATATCTTCAACATCATTTGATGTATAACCTATAGCATAAGGTTTCATTTCAGATCCATTTCCTAAATTATAAGAACCTACTTTATAACCTTTAATAGCTGTTTTAAATTGCTCTAAATCAATTAAATTTAAAGATGTTGTATTTAAAATCTTTGTTTCACCTTTAATTCCATGACATGAAGAACATTTATTAGTATAAATTTTTTCACCTTTGTTATATTTTTTCTCTTTTATTTCTTTTTCTGTAATTTCTACTTCTTTTTTCTTTTTATTTTCAAGCTCAACTATTATTTCTTTTTTCAAAGAACTTTTTGTTTCTTCTTTTATAGCTAACTCATTTTTTTTAAAAACAAAAAGATAATCATCATTTGTAATTTTAAGATTAAGAAGTTTCCATCCATTTTCAATCATCTCATTTTGATTTTTATCTCCTTTACATAAACCACCATCTAATTTTGTTTCTTCAATCTTTGTCATATCTTGAAGATTTTTCTTAAAACAAACTGTAACCTCTGAAAACCCTAATGTTGAAAATGTAGCTAATAAAACAATTTTTGATAAATTATTCATATTTTATTTCTCCTTTAAAATATTTATTAAATGATATTATCATAAAATTTTTAAATTTTCTTTTTAAATAAATTATTTTTATAATATTCTTCAAATATAGGGATTTTATAATAAAAAAAGACGAAAAATAAGATTTTTATAGCCTGAATATAGCACTAGTATAGCACAAATATAGCCTTAGTTATGGGCTTTATAGCTTGAGTATAGCACTAAGGAAACTTTAAAAATAAGCATGTAAACTTTCCTGATGTTTTCATAATAAAAGTTATATTTTTAAAGGTAAATCTAAAAAATAACTTTTTATTTATTGACAAAAAATTATTTATTTAAGGAATAAGAAATGAAAAAATTTGTAAAAATGAGTCTTGTAGCTGCAGCAACATTAGCAGGATTTTCTTCAAATGTGAGTGCCAATACTTTAACAGAAGTTGCAAGTAATTTTGATGTATTCGGTTATGCACAAGTAAGATATGATGATAGTGATACAAAAGGTTCAAGCTATACACATAAAGAAGTACTAGGTGCTAGTGGTAAATTAACTGATGATATTAGTTATATGTTTGCAGGAGCAAATTTAGAAATTGATCCTACTAATGGATCAGCAGATTATTCAAGCTTATTAATGGTATATAATTACTTTACATATACAGGAATCAAAAACACTTCTATTGCTGCAGGTAAACAAGGTGTTGATACACCATATACAGTTGTATATGATCCAGCAACAGCAACATCTGAAGCTAATGGTGTTAGTGTAACAACTAAACTTGGAAATGTGAATTTAACAGCTGCTTATTTTGCAAATACAAACTTCGAATTAGGTGATGCAGTTGGATTATTCCCAGGGACTACTGCTATTGATGGTGGAGAGTCTTATGTAAATATAGGAGCTAGTACAAATATAGGAGCGCTATCTGTTGATGCTTGGTATACAACAATGGAAGATAGATATGATTCATATACAATTGGATTAAAAGGTAATATTAAAGTTGGGAATGGAATGATTACACCATTTGCAAGATATACAGCTGCTGATATTGATGGAATAGATGATGACCAAAGTTTATGGAAAGCTGGAGTTAAAGCTAAATATGGAATTGTTGGTGCAGAAGTAGCATATGGAGAAACAAACGAAGAAGGTGGTTGGGTTACATATGACGATGATGCTTCTTTAAACTTACAAGGTTGGAAAGTAAGTCTATTAGGGAAAAAAGATGCAAAATTAACAAAAGTTGGATTAAATGTTGATATAATACCTGAAGTAAATCTTTCTGCAACTTATGCAGATATGGAAATAGAATCAGCAGCAGATGAAAAAGAAATGTATGCAACAGTTAAATACCAAATTACAAAAGGTCTTAGCGCATATGTTAGAATGGGACAATTAGAAGTTGATGGATTAGAAGATGAAACTTTAGGAAGAGCTAATATTCTTTGGTTATTCTAGTAAAAAACCTTTTTATTATAAAAGCTTAGGATTAAATTCCTAAGCTTTTTTTATATTGTTTGCCAATTTAGCAAGAGGAAAAGTCCTAAGAAAAACATAAATATTGGAGAAGCTATTTCTAAAATATTTGTAAACTTAGAAGATTTTGCAGATACCTTATGTAAAGAAACACCTAAAAATGACGAAGCAAAAATCACTACTCCCATACCTAAACTAATAAAAATACTAGCTAAAAATACTGAAAAGTAAGTCTCTAAAATAAATGCATAAACAAATAATATCACCGTTCCAGGACAAGGAATTAAACCAGCTGTTAATACAAAAAATAGATTTTCATTTTTATTCTTAGTTTGTGTATGAATATTATTAGAATTCTTAAATACAAAATTTGATTTTGTAGCTGATGTCGAAAACATTTGATTTTTTGTATCAGGAATATTACAAGCACTACAAGCACAAGACTTCTTTTTTAGTTTTCTATATAAAATATATAAAGATAAAAGCATTATTAAAACTGCTGATGTTTTAGTAATATATGTAATTGAATCATCTAGGAAACTGCTAAAAATACCCTCAATAATAAAAATAGAAATACTAACTAATACCAAAGCACCAACAATATGAATAAATGCAGTAAAAAATGATATTACAAAAGCTTGAGAATAAGAACTTTTTCTTGAACTAAAATATGAAAATGCTAAAGCTTTTCCATGACCTGGTCCTAAAGCATGAATTACCCCATAAATAAAAGATGCAAAAAGTAAAAAGAATATTGCATATTTATCTTCACCTTTTTCAATTTCTAATAAAGACTCTTTTATTTTTTGAACAAATTTATCAAGAGGTTTTAATTCTCTTTTATTATCATCCACTTTTTCAAGATTTTCTTCTTTGAATGTATTTGAGATTAACTCTTTTTCTTCTTTTTTAATCTTTTCACTATTTATTGAAGAATCATTAATAGTATATGTAATAGTATTTTCTGTAATATCTTTTTTAAAGTTATAAGGAATTGTAAATGTTTGATTCATTTCATCATAAAATATTGAGAAATAACCTGATTCATCATGAATACGAATATAAAGTTTATTTTTATCTACAATCTTATAATTTAAATTTACAAAATATTCAAAGGATAAAATATTGTTTTTAAATGACAATTTATAATTTTTAACATCTAAAATCTTACTTTCTTCTTCAATTACATTTGAATATGATAAAAAAGTTAGATAATTTAGAGGTTCAATATATACTAATAAAGAATTTTCAATAGGTTTAAGTTCTTTTTCATTAAATTTGCCATCAAGGTCAGCATCATATAATTGAATTAATTCATCACTAAATTCTTTAGAAAAAGTCCATTTAAAAGTTGCATCTTTTATAAAATCTTTATTAGCATTTATGTTAATTGAAATGTCAGTTCGAGGAGAATAAATAGAGCATAAAGAGCATCCTAAAAGGACACTCTTAAATAATATAAATATAATTAGAAATCTAATCATCTACTTATAAGTATTAGCAATTTTTTCAGCAGTATATATAAGATTTGTATCCCAATTAGCAACTAATGGGTCAATAATAAGAACATTTCCTTTTATATTATCAGCTATAATCTTTGCACTTTTTTGTGAAAATTGAGGAGCTACAAATACTATTTTTACTTTATGTTCAGCAGCATCTTTGATTAATTCTACTAATTCTTTTGGTTTAGGTTCTTTCCCTTCTGATTCAATAGCAACTTGTTCTAAAGAATATCTTTTTGCAAAATATCCCCAAGATGGATGAAATACCATAAAAGCTTTATGTTCATAAGGTTTTAATATTTTTGAAATTTTTTCATCTAAAATATCTAATTCTTTTAAAAAGTTTTCATAGTTTGTTTTATAAAATGCACTATTTTCATTATCAATTTTTATTAAAGCTTGATAAATATTTGTAGCTTGTTTTTTTACTAAAATTGGGTCATTCCAAATATGTGGATCTAATCCGTCTTCATGATTATGTCCTTCATGAGATGCTTCATGAGATGCTTCATGCTCATGTCCTTCGTGATCATCGTGAGCTTCATCATCGTGATGTTCTTCTTCATGATGTGAATGTTTTAACATTTTAAGTTTCTCAATTCCATCATCTGTGTGAACAATTAGCATATTTTTATTTGCATTCTTAAATTTATCAAGCCAAATATGCTCAAAAGGTACACCAATTGCAAAATAAATACTTGAATTTGATAATTTCTTCATTTGTGAAGTTTTTGGCTCATATGTAGCAGGTGAGAAACCTTCTTTAACCATTACATTTACATTTATTTTATCCCCAGCTATTTTTTCTACAAAATATTTTTGAGGAACAATACTTACCGTTACATCTTTTTTCACTGCATATAATGATGTAAACATCATTAAAACTACTAATATTAACTTATTCATTTTTTCCCTAATCTTTTTTTTAAAATTTGCAACTTAGTTGCTTTATCTGAATTTTAATGAATATTTTCTTTAATGCAACTTAGTTGTAAAAGAACTTTAAACAAAAAAAGATATAATATTATATGAACATAGAAGAATTAACGAATAAAAAAAATATAAAATTAACTAGTGCGAGAAAAGTTATACTTGAAATACTAATTAATTCAGATAAACCTTTGTCTTATGAAGATATAAAAGATAAACTTTCAATGGATAAAGCAACTTTTTATAGAAATATAACAAAGTTCGAAGAAGAGAATATAATAAATTCTTTTGAATCAAATGATAAAAAAAGATATTTTGAGATTCAAAAAACTATGCATTCTCACTTTATTTGTACTAGCTGTTCAGCAATAGAATGTATACATGAAAAACTTGATTTTGATCTTGCAAATTATCAAGTAGATAATATTATTATAAAGGGTATTTGCCCTAAATGTTTAAAAAATAAAGGATAAAATAGATGTTAAAAAATTTGGTTGCATTAAATCAATTTATAAATAAAGAAGCATTGAGTGGAATTTTACTTTTTGTTGCAACAATTGCAGCTGTAATTGTTGCTAATTCAAGTTATGGACAAGCTTATTATGATTTATGGCATCTTCCATTAGGAATTAATATAGGTGATTTAAAAATTTCAATGACTTTAACATATTGGATTGATGATGCATTAATGGCATTATTTTTCTTAATGGTTGGACTTGAAATAAAAAGAGAAATGCTAATTGGTGAACTTTCATCTGTAGCAAAAGCATCTTTTCCTATTATTGCTGCAATTGGAGGGATGATAATCCCTGCACTTATTTATGTAGGACTTAATCCTGATAATCCATTAGGATTTGGTATTCCAATGGCTACGGATATTGCTTTTGCACTTGGTATTTTAATGCTTTTAGGATCAAGAGTAAATCCTGCATTAAAACTATTTTTAGTTGCCCTTGCTGTTGTTGATGATTTAGGTGCAATTTTAGTTGTAGCAACTGTTTATACAAGCGATATTCAAACTCAATACTTTTTACCTGCTCTTATTGTTTATGCCTTAATCTGGGCTTTAAACTTTAAAGGTGTTACTAAACTTTTACCATACTTAGTACTTGGTGTTGCCTTATGGGTATATATTCACGCAATAGGAATTCATGCAACAATTGCAGGAGTTTTACTAGCTTTTGCTATTCCAATTGGATCAAAACTAAATGATAAAAAGTTTGTTAAAGAAATTAGAGACGATGTAGATGAGTTTGAGGGGCATATAACTCCTGAACCTATTTTAAACCATCATCAAATAGATTCACTTGAAAATATTAGATATAACTATGATAAAGTTCAAAACCCACTTGTACGATTAGAACATGATTTACATGGTCTTTCAGCCTTTATTATTATGCCTTTATTCGCTTTTTCAAATGCAGGTGTTTTAATTGATTTTTCAACAGTAAGTGCAAACTTAATGATTGTTTTAGGTGTAGTATTTGGTCTGATAATTGGAAAACCAATAGGAATATTTGGATTTACCTATCTTGCAACAAAATTAAATATAATTAAAAAACCTGATAATATTTCATGGGCTGAAGTAATAGCAGTTGGATTTTTAGGTGGAATTGGATTTACAATGTCAATTTTCATCACGCACTTAGCCTTTTTAGATGAAAATATAATTGCAGCAGTTAAACTAGGAGTTTTTGCAGCTTCATTTATTGCAGCAATAGTTGGTGTTATATTAATTCTAAGATTAAAAAAAGTATAGTTAATTCTATACTTTTTTGATACTCTTTTTTTTCTTTTAGATATAATCACTTATGTCAAAATTATTACATAATATTCTTTTTGAAAATGTTACACATTCAACAAAAAATTTTACTAAACATTATCATGATACATATACAATAGGATTAACATATAAAGGTGTTTTAAAATCTTATAATTCATATGAATCTTATGAATCTTATGAATATTCAATAAGAATAAATAACCCTGGAGAAGTACATGCCGGAGAATCTAAAGATTGGTCTCATGTAAACTTTTATCCAACTACAGAAGTAATGACAGATCTTTATGAACAAATATTTCTAGAAAAAAAGATACCCTATTTTAGAAGACATATAATTGATAATAAACTACTATTTTTAAAACTTCATACTTTTTTTAACTCATATTTTAGTAGAGAAGATGATATTTTAATTGAAAGTAATTTAATTGATGCCTTATCAAATTTGATTTTAACTTCTGTAATATATACAAAATCATACAAAGATATTTTTGAAGATAAAAAAATAATTAAAGATACATATGAATTTATAAATGACTCGATTGATACAAAATTCACTTTAGAAAATCTAGCTTCAAATGTAAACCTTAGTAAATATCACTTTTTAAGATTATTTAAAAAAGAGTTTGGCTTAACTCCTCACGCTTTTATTGTAAATGAGAGATTAAATCGAGCAAATAGTTTAATACAAAGTGGGCTTTCTATAAGTGAAGCTAGCATTCAAGTTGGTTTTAATGACCAATCTCATTTTGCAAGAAATTTCAAAAAATATTTTGGATATACACCTTCATTATTACAAAAGAATAGCAATATTATTCTATAATTTATTTTTCTTTTATACTAAACTCCTACTATAAAATTGATAAATTGAAAGAATCTACAATGACACAGCAAAATAAAAATATTTTTTATATCTTAATGATATTTGCAATGGCAGGATGGGGTGCATCATGGGTTAATGCAAAAGTATTAAGCTCTTATGTAAATGAATATGAAATGATATTCCTACGAAACTTTTTTACTATTATTACACTTGCACCTGTTTTAATTATTACAAAAAAATATTTCCATATAAACAGACGTAGTTTTTTATTAGCAGTATTAGCATCTGTAATTATGATTGTCTATCTAAAATGTTATTTTTTAGGTACAAAACATGGTACAGCATCACTTGGCGGTGCGTTAGTTACTACTTTAATTCCTATTAATACATTTATATTTATGGCTTTATTTTGGGGTAAAAAGATACTTAAAAAAGATATATTTGCTTTAATAATTGGAGCAATTGGGGTATTAACAATGCTAAATATCTGGTCTTTTTCACATGAACAAATATTTTCAACTCAAAATATGTACTTCTTAGGTGCGTCTGTTTTATGGCCTGCTTTAACAATTACTAGTTCAAAAATCACACATACATCTCCAATGGTTTTTTCTATGTATATGTATATTATTTCAACAATAATGGTTAGTTTATTTTTTGTAGATTTTAAAGCAATTCCTTTTGAAACTTTTGATTCGATTTTTTGGATAAATATTTTAATTCTCTCGATAATTGCTACAACTTTTGCGACAACTGTATATTTTATTGGTATTGAAAAACTAGGAACAAATGAAGTTAGTTCTTTCATATTTTTAGTTCCATTTTTTGCCATTGTTTTTAGTATAATATTTTTAAAAGAAGAAGTACATATTACAACTATTATTGGTGTAATACTTACCTTATTTGCAGTTAAGATATTAAATAATATTATTATATTTAAAAAGAAGAAAATTGAGTCATAATTCAAATAGATTAAATACATTTACACTATCAGGACTAATAATTGGTCCAATTTTAGGTTCTGGTTTAATTTTACTCCCTCCTTTGCTTTATAATATGGTTGGAAACTTTTCATTAATTATATGGGCTATTATTTTAACTTTAGGATTTATATTTGCTCTTATTTTTGGGAAACTTGCAGTTTTATATAAAGGAGATGGTGGAGTTAGTCTTGCAACAAAAGAAGCAATGGGGAAGAAATACCAACTTCTAACTTCTTTTTACCTCATCTGTGCAGTATTTTTTGGACCTGTTGCTGTTTTAATAATTGCAGCAGAATTTATCAAACCCTACTTTCCAAATGTTTCACTTGAATTATTAGGTTTTTTTATTTATATATTAACCTATTTATTTTTACTTATAAAAATAAATTTTCTTGGTAAATTAATGTTAATAGTAAGCTCTGTTATTACACTAATATTTTTAATTTCAAGTATAAATATCATATTAAATATAAATAACTTTCACTTTACCTTACCAACTTTATCAATAAATGAATTTGGTCATTCACTAATAATTGTATTTTGGTCTATTGTAGGATGGGAAGTTATAGGAAACTATTCAAAAGAAGTAGAAAAAACTAAAACATTAACAAATGCAGTTAAACTATCAGCAATAATTATTTCACTTGTATATATATTAACAGCTATTGCAATATGTTTTGGTGATTTTCCCAAAGATGAAGAATTCAAACTCGTTTGGATAATCAAACCTATTTTTACAGATTTCTCAAATGCAATTCTAGCCACAGTTTCAATAATACTTTGTATTGGTACTCTTATTCTTTTTGTAGGTGGAGTAGCACGTCTTATTTCATCATTAAACCTAACAACATATACCTCAAAGCATTTATCTAATAATACACCAATTGGAGCATTAAACCTTTTATCTATTATTTATATAATAACTCTTTTACTTGTATATTCTAAGATTTTAACTTTGGATAATTTAGTAGCATTTGCTGATGGATTTTTTATTGCAAATGCAATAATTGGTCTTATAACAGCCGTTATACTTTTTGAAAAAGGATTTTTAAAAATTAGTGCTATTATTTTAAGTATATTATTTGGAATAATTCTACTATTTTCAAATATATTTATTATTTTAGTAATTTTTTTACTATTTTTATTTACCTATTTAAAAAAATAGGTAAATAATTAAAATTATTTATCTAGGATATGAACAGTCATTAATATCTAATGTAGTTCCATTTATATAATCAGGACAATCAGTTGCTAGCCAAACTATAGCTTTTGCTACCTCATCTGGTTGTGCAAATCTTTTTGTTGAAACAGTTTTTAAAAACTCTTTTTTTCGCTCTTCTGAATTAGATGATTGCATATCTGTTTCAGTTGGACTTGGAGTTACACAATTAACTGTAATACCATGAGAACCTAATAATTTACCATATATTTTCGTAGCATTAATTAAACCAGCTTTTGCTATTCCATACCAAACATCAGGATGTCCTATTTGTCCAGCAATTGATGCAACATTTACAATTTTACCAGAACCTTGTTTTTTCATACTTTTTGATACTAAATTCATTAATTCTACAGGTGCATATAAGTCAACATTCATAATATTTTCTTTTGCATCTTTTGGGTAATTATCATATGAATATTTAGGTTGCATAAATCCAGCATTATTAATTAAAATATCAACATGACCTATTTTTTCTATTAATTTTTGTAAACCATCAATATTTGATAAATCATATTCATACTCAAAAACACTAGGAAGTCCACCTAAGGCAAAACCATTGAATTCTCTTGCTACTACAATAATTTCATAATCAAGATCTAGCATTGCTTGAGAAACTGATAAACCAATTCCTCTATTTCCACCCGTTATTAATACTCTTTTTGCCATACTTTTTCCTTTTGCATATAATATTTAATTAGTTTGTATTTATATTAGTTTAATTTAGATTTAGATTTGTTTAATTTCTTAACTCTTAAAATAGAAAAAATACTCTTAATTTAAATAGTTTTAATTTAAAAGAATTTGAAAACTATGAGAAGTAAAGAAGATTTTTATCTTCTTTACTTATTAATCTTCTTTTATTAGATGTTCATACTTTTTATCAGTTAGAATTTTCATAAATGCAACTAAAGCTTCTATTTTTCTATCACTTTGTCTTTTTGATCTTAGTTCTTCTAGTGATACTGTTTCTTTTACTTCAGGTTCACGCCAAGGTTTATTTGTTTCAGGATTTATTTTTCTATTTACATCATTGTATTTATCATAAAATTCCATAACTGTTTTTAAATCTTTAAATACTCCATTATGCATATAAGGAGCAGTTACAGCTACATTTCTTAAAGTTGGAACTTTATATTTTCCTTTTTCTTTTACATCTGTAACTTTTGGATTATTTAATAAACCACCATCAATAACTGTAACACCGTTTTTAGCTCTTAATTCTTCATTTATAGGCACTCCAATATTATGATATTCATAATTTGTAAATGTTTCACCTAATTTATCTTCACCTTTTAGTACATGACAAGTAGAACAAGAGTTATTATTATTTGAGAAGAAAATCGACTTACCTAAATCTTCTAAAGGTGTTAAATCATATTCGCCTTTTAAATATCTATCATATTTAGAATCAAAAGGTGCAAATACTTCTGTTCGCTCAAAAGCTGCAATTACTTCTGTCATTGCTTTAAATGCTAAATTATCATTTTCCCAAATATCATCACCATAAATATCTTTAAAACTTTGAACATAATATGGATTTTCTTGTAATCTACTTGTTACTTCTTTTTTGTCTTTCATACCCATTTCAATAGGATTCAATGGTGGTCCACCTGCTTGTCCTGCTAAATCATCTTCTCTACCATCCCAAAACTGTCCACCAATGTATTTTTTCTTTTTCATATCATAATGAAACTTTGGAGAAAACATTGCATAAGAAGCCGTTGGGGCTGATCTATCACCAAGAGATATATTATCATCACCTAGTGATACCATACTATTTACACCATTGTTTCTATTATCTACAAAACCAGTATCAGGATTATGACAAGTTGCACAAGATTGAGTTCTATTCTTTGAAAGATTTACATCAAAAAATAGAACTTGACCTAAGTTTTCCTTTTCTTGCTGTTTTTGTATTAGTTCTGCTTTTGATACTTTATCATTTGAACAAGCTGTAAATAATAAAACAGAAAAAAGTGCAAATGCACTTAATAATGTTGATTTAAAATTATTCATTTTAATTTCCTTTTTTTTAATATTTTATTTAATATCAAAAGTTTAAATGGCTTGATTAACAAGTCAAAAACGCTTAGATAATCATTCATTTGATTCTTTCTTAAACCAAATTTTAATATTTTTACTTCTTTTGAAAGGCTTAAACTACCAAATAATCTATCCCAAATGGCTAATGTCCCTCCATAATTTTTATTAAAATGCCTACGACTATGATGAATTTGATGTTGTTTTGGTGAAATGAACCATTTTTCTATTTTTTCTCCAAAAGATACTTGAACATGTGAATGTCTTAAATTAGCTCCTAAAATAGAGAAAACAAAAACAATAATATTTACTCCTAAAACAGAATAAATATCAATCATTGCACCAAAAAAGTATATAAATATACCAGTTACAAAACCAATACTTAATGAATATCTTATTCCATAAAGAAGATTTTCAATAGGATGAACTCTATAAAAAGTAATTGGTGTTAAAACTTTTGCACTGTGATGTACTTTGTGGAATTCCCAAAGAAAAGGAATTTTATGTAAAAATCTATGAAGCCAATATCTTGAAAAATCACTTATTAAAAAAAGTGATAAGGTATACATCACAATTACAACTTCATAAGAAAAAAAAGTATTTTCATAATAATCAAATTGTAAATATAAATGTTTATTAACGAAAAAAGCAATTGTTTTTGCAGATACTACAATAGGAATCAACATAAATACTTTTACAAAATATGAAATAAAAAAGTAATAATAATCAAGTTTAGCACTAGGATGTAACCAAAGTTTAGAACTTAGTACTACTTTTTTACTTCTTGAATTAAAATAAAAATATATTATTGTAATTAAAATTGAAGAGAGTATATAAACCCAAAAAATTCTCTTATTTGGGTTTATTAAATACTCTAATGCAAAAAAATCATTCAATCTTAGTCACCATCTGCATCTAAAATTTTTGCGGTAATTGCTAGTTGTTCAATTAGTGATAAATAATATGCATTATGTAATGACTTTACATCTTCATATAAATCTTTTGCATTTGAGAAATCATCATTTTTAAGTTTTTTTAACTCATTTAAACTATTATGAATTGCATTTTCAACTTCTGCTACTTCAGCTTTTGCACCTGATTGTACTGCCATTTTCCCAAAGTTAAGATATTTACTCTCACCCATAATCTCTTCATGTGCATCTAAAATTGATTTTATAGCTAAGAATGAACTTTTACTTAAAAAATACTCAGCTCTTTTATTATCAGCATTGTCTTTGTATTTTGAAGAATTCCCACTAGGATCTCCTATTCTCCATTCTTTTAATCTATAAGTACTTGCAATTAAACTATTAATAATCATTGCATTTTCCCAAGTTTCACTTTTTGGTTTTGAGCTTAAATATTGTGTATAAACACCTTTAATATCATTTAAATGAGAAACAATAGAATCAAGAATTGCTAGACTTAAAAGCTTTTCTCTTTTAGTAATTTTATCATCATTAAATAATACATACTCTAATGCATTAATTGTTTTAAATGAATTTTTAAAAAGTGCTATATTTGGCTCATCTTTTGAAGCAATAACTCTTTGCATTTGTTCTTTTAAATCTTCTTTCAAATTATGAAACACATCAATATATCTAGGAGTATCAAGATAGTCATTATCTATTTCTCCTGCAAAATATAATGCCTCAACTTTTTTCCATGAACTAAGAAATTTTTTAAAATTTTGCTCATTTAAATTTTCTTTTAACACATTTGCATTTTTTATTGTTTTATCAACATTTGGTATTGATATATTTTTTAATATTGAATTTAATGCAGTTTGATCTGCAAAAACTGTTGATACTAAAATCATCATCATAAATAAAATTTTTTTCATTAAATATTTCCTAAAAAATTAAGTAATTTTTCTCTTGTTTGTTTAGATAAGTTCATATAGTTTTCTTTAACTTTACTAGCTTCCCCACCATGCCAAAGAATTGCTTCTTGGAAATTTCTAGCTCTTCCATCATGCAATAATCTTGGTTTTTTCTTATTTATCTTTTCATGTAATGCAAGTCCCCATAAAGGTGCTGTTCTCCATTCACTTGAACTTGCAGAAAATTCACTTCTTCCATCATCTAACCCCTCACCCATATCATGAAGTAAAAAATCTGAGTAAGGAGAAATGATTTTATTGTTTTTTGTTTTAAAATTGTTTGTATGACATTTCACACAACCAATACTTTCAAAAACTTCTAAGCCTTCTTTGTAATCTTGTGTTTGTTTAGGCTTATGAATTTGTGTGTGTTTTAAATAATAAGTAATAGCTTCTAATCTTATTGGTGTTATATCTTCTGAATCTTTTGCTTTTGGTGCATTATTACAATCATCTTGAAATTTTGTACAATTATCTTCTTTAAAAAGATAACTAGTTAAACCCATATCTGTAACTGCAGCTGAGGCAGATTGTTCTAATACAGAAGGTGAACTAGCTTTCCAAGTATATTTCCCTAATTCATATTTTAAAGTTTTAGGAGAATAAACTATATTAGCTTTTCCTGATATTCCATCATTATCTTTATCAAATTCATCAACATTTTTCAAAATTTCTTCATTTGGTATTTTTCCAATTAAGCCTAAGCCATGTAAAGAAGGAGCTATTCTATATGTGATTATTGTATCTTTTGATAAATTTCCATAATTTTGATTAATTAGTTTATACTTAGGTTTTAATATTGTATCAATTTCCCCATCTGGAAATTTAACTTTTATTTCTTCAAAGTCTAAATTTATTCTAGCTTCATAATCAACACCATGTATTCCATTTATTGATATTTGAGTACCATAAACTTCATTGGGTATAAAGCCATTTTTGTATAGTAATTTTTTATGTTCTTTGGAACCATTAGAAGGAATTGATAATCTTGCAACTAAAGAACGCGATGTATTCTTATTTTTATTATATAAAGTCCCTCTTCCATTTGCAGCATGACAAGAGATACAAGTATTCGCATTAAATAAAGGACCTAATCCATCTCTTGCACTTGTTGCACTTGGAGCTTCAACCCAAGGAATTACAAAAAAACTTCTTCCTAAAATAAATTTATCATACTGTTCATCACTCATTCCATCTAATGGTTTTATAGTAGGAATATTAAGCGCAAAAAGCCCAGTAGTAAAAAATACTACCAGGCTTTTTATCAAAATTAATTTTAAAAAGAAAGAATTAAATTTGAGTTTCTTCAGCATCAGTTACATCATCACTAGTTAAATCAATACCATTTGCTTTTGCAACATTTACCATTTCATCACCTAGTTTTCTCATCTCATTTTTAAGTTTTACAATAACTTTTGATTGAGGACTTGTAGGTTTAATTTGATAATCAAAGTGTTCTTTTGTTTTTGCAATTTCATCAATACTATTGATTTTTTCTTCAATAGATTTCATTAAAGAAGAGATATTTGCTTTAGTATCTACATCAACACTATCTAATAAAGATGCACCAAATTTTTGACCTTTATAAGTTGAAGTTAGTACATTTTTAAATCCTAAATAGTTATTTAAGATATCTCTATGCGTATTATCAGAAAAACAAGAATGCTCATCTTCTTCACTTGGAGTTAGTACAGCAACAGCAATTCTTTCATTTGCTAATTCTGATTTCATAAATACACCCATACCTGCAATAATTTGTTTTAAAGCTTCTTTTGAATCAATATTTTTTGAAGCATTGGCATCTGTTAATTTACCTTGTAATGCAGCTTGATATAAACCAGTATTACCATTTATATCTTTTTCCCATGCACTTTTAACTGTTTTTAAATCATTAACAATTTTAGATGCAGATGCTTTTAAATAAGCTAATCTTCTATCTGCATTTTTAGCAGTTGTAAAGTCACTTAATGGTCTTTGTCCTGCTGTTAAAGCACCAGGAGTTACAGAATCTTTTAAGAAGTTAGAATAATCTTGATCTTGTCCCCATAATAAAAATTCAATTGCATGATATCCTGTAGATACATTTGCATCACCACCATTTTCATTTAAAGCAGTTAATGAATCTTCAGTAATTGTTTCAACATTTACAGTTTGTGCATCTTCTCCACCTGGATTAAATGAACCAATTGTATCAATAATATTTCCTGAAGTTTTAGCTCCATTTGCATCAATTGTATAATCAATCATATTTTCATCTAATGGCCAAGCATTAAGTTGACCTTCTAAAGAACCATAAGTATTAGCAACCCAACCTTCTTCTGCATCAATAGGACCATTTGCAAGTCTTAAAATTTCTGTTTGACCATAAGATTCTCTAGAAATCAACCATGCTTTTTTAGCATAAGCAAAATTTGTAGTAGTTGGATTGGAAGCAAATACATTTATGGCTTTTTCTAAAACTATTGCATCATTTAATGCATCTGTATAATTAGCTAATGCTAAATTTGCATATGCACTTAAAATCCCTTTTTCTTTAACAGTCTCTATTTTACTCATTGTCTCATTTGCATTTGTTGATGAACAACCAGTAAGAGCTATTGCTGCTGCAATAGATAAAGAAGCTGCAAAAAATTTTGTTTTATTTAACATTATGTTCCTTTTAATTTTAATATCAATTATCATTAATGAAATTAAAACAAAAAAAGACTTAAAAGAATATTAAATTGATAATTATTATCATAACTATTATTGGTGATTATATATTTGTATTTAATTAAGAGTTTATATTTGAAGAGAAATAAATTTAAAATAAGGTTATAAAACCTTATTTTAAAAAAGTGATTTAAAATTTTCTAATACTTTTTGAGCTCCATCTTCTCCTAATTTACCTTTTAAAACTTTATTTAGTTTTTCTTTTATTTTTTCTTCATTTTTATCAAGTTGTTTATTTACTTGACCTTTAATTAAATCTTTTGAATCAATTGAAATTTTAGGTTTTGATGTATTCCCTTTTACTTTTAAGGCAAATTCAGTAGTTTTAATTTTAGTATCTATGTATGCATCAATTGTACTTTTTTCTAAATCTAACAAGGATTTATCTATATTTATAGTTGTATTTTTACTTTTCATATTAACAGTTGATGTTAAAAGTAATTTATTAATATCAGTATCTATATCAACTGTTTCATATACTTCTCTTGTAATATCAAATTTTGCAAATTGATCTAAAAGAGTTGAAAAATCATTTTTTATAAAATGACCATTTAAAAGATTACCTTTTAGTTCTCCTCTTTTTTTAAGAAGATTATAATCCAATACTAATGCAGCTGTAGAATCAAAAACATCTGGATAATAAAGCATATGTGTTAATTTTTTAATCTGGATTTCTTTTATATCAGCATGAAAGTCATCATTTTTTAAATAAAAATCTAAATTTCCATCAAGAAGTTCTGATTTTCCTGTTAATAAAAGTGATTTATTTTTATTTGATAAATCACCAACTATATCAAGAGAACCTCTCATTTTTGTAGCAGTAACACCATATAAATTACTAAGATTAGGTAAGTTCAGTAAATAATCTGAATTAAATGAAGCATCATCAAAATTAAATACTGCTTTTTTAATATCTAAATTTGCTAATGAAGTTGTAATTGTACTATTAGTAATTGCTTGATTTGGAAGTAATGAAGTTATCATATTAGCCTTAAATATTACCTCTTTTTTTAAATTCAAATTAAATACAGTATTTGCAACAGGATTAATTATTTTACCATTTAAAATTTCTGTTTTTATATCACCAGATAGTGTTTGTTCTCTTGCATCAGTAATATTTGCATTAATATTCAAAATACCATCTGCATATACAGGTTCATTTAAAATATTTAATAATTTATCAATTTTAGCATTCGTAATATTGAATTTTACATATTCAATTTTTGTATCATCAAATCCAATAGAATATTTAGTTGAACTATCAAAAATATCAGAATCTCCATCAATATTTATTTTTCCTTCATTTACAAGAACATTACCTTTTGTAATAAAATTACCATTTAATTTTTTTCCAATTATACCTTCAAGTTTTGTAAGGTTTTTAACATCTAATTTATAATCACTTAAAATTTTTCCACTATCTATGTTTATCTCTGTTTTTTTAGTAACTACATCAACTAATGATGTAATTAAATCAGATTTTATAGTAGCTTTATTGGGAGTTAATTTTGCATTAATATCACTTTTAAAATAAATAGATGAAGATATATTTTGTTTAAATTCTTTATTAATAACATCATTATTTACTTTTCCATCGATAATATTTATAAGAATATTACCATCTAAATTTGAGATATTTGCATCTTTAATATCGCCTTTTAATGTAATATCACCTTTTACAAAACTTTTTTGGTTAACAAGATGTAAAAGTTTTTCTATCCGTGCATTTTTCATAAGAAAATTGATATTTTTTGCTTCAAAATTAACAAGTTTCAAATCATATGATGTTTCACTTTGAGCAACATTAGAAATACCTTTTATTTCAGAGAAGTTTGCATCACCTTTAAATATTCCAGATGTAGAAAAAGGACCATTTAATTTTTGCTTTGTCAAATTAATTAACTTAGATAATTCATTAATTTTAATATCATATTTAACATCAACTTTCTTTTTTAATATCTCTAAATCACCTGAAATATTTATATTAGAATTGTCATTAATTACTGCATTAAAATTAATAGTATTAAATGTTAATGTAAAATCATTTACTTTTAATCGTACATCCTTTTGCTCATCATTTACTTTATTTTCAATATAAGAAGCAACAAAATTATTCCCCGGTTTTGTAAATAAAACACCATAAACTGTAGCAATAATGAGTATAATCAATATTGTTAAACTAAAAAAAAACTTTTTCATAAAAACCCTTAAATTAATAATTAGAATTATTATAGCAATTTTTAAATAAAAAATAGAATTATTGATATTTTATCTATTTATAATGTTTTTTTTAATATAATCCAAACGATTAAAGTAATTAGTAGGGAAATATTTGCATTTATGTAGGTATTGCTTTGTTATTTTTAGCAAAGTTACGCTATCCGAAAAGACTTTATCAAAATATTTTTTAAGGAATTTCAAATGAAAAAAATCGTTTTATTAATGCTTTCAATTGCTGTAGCTGCTTTTGCTGCTGATGGTGATGTTGCAAACGAAACTTTAAAAGCTTACTCTGTAGTTGCTGCAGGTATTGGTTTAGGTCTTGCTGCACTTGGTGGTGCTATTGGTATGGGTAATACTGCTGCTGCAACTATTGCTGGTACTGCTAGAAACCCAGGTTTAGGTGGAAAATTAATGACAACTATGTTCATTGCTTTAGCGATGATTGAAGCACAAGTTATTTATGCACTTGTTGTTGCTATGATTGTTTTATACGCAAACCCATTCTTAGGTTAATATCAAAAGCACACAGCTTATAAATTAAAAAGGTCAGAAGTTTTGCTTCTGGCCTTTTTTTATGCCAAAAATATCATTATTAATCTCTTCAATTTAATATCAATAATTTATAATATTATTTACAATGGAATAAGAAAGTTTATATTATAATCATATAAAATAGCACTAAACAGGAGAAAATATAATGAGCAAATCTATTTTTAGAGAGTATGATATACGAGGAATATTCCAAAAAGAGTTAAATGAAAACATTGTGAAAAAAATTGGTTATTATTTTGCTAAAGAATTAATCAAAAAAGTTCCTAATGCTTCATTTATTTCAGTTGGATATGATGCGAGACTTCATTCCATAGAACTTAAAAACTGGTTAGCTTCAGGAATTAATCATGCAGGACTAAAAGTACTTGATATGGGAATGGTTCCAACACCTGTAAACTATTTTTCTAATTTTGTAGATTTTAATGGATTATCTTCAAATGGTTCTATTATGATTACAGGTTCACATAATCCACCTGAATATAATGGATTTAAAATTACTATAAATAAAAATCCATTTTTTGGTGAGCAAATATACTCTATGGGAAGAGATATTTTAAAAGATGATTCTACTATTCCTGATAATAACACAACAATTTTAATTAATGCAAAAGAAAGATATATCGACTATATTGTAAATCATTTCAAAGATTTAAAACTAGAAGGCAAAAAATTTGTTTTTGATTGTGGAAATGGAGTTGCAGGTGTAGTTCTTCGTGAGATACTTGATAAATTAAATATCAAACATCATATACTTTTTGAACAACCAGATGGAAACTTTCCAAATCATCATCCAGACCCAAGTGATGAATCAACACTAGTAGATATTAAAAAAGAGCTCTCAACAGGCAAATTTGATTTTGGTTTTGCTTATGATGGAGATGCAGATAGAATTGCCCTACTTTCAAAAAAGAACAACTTTAAAGGTGATATATTAGCTATATTCTTTTCAAAGTTTATAGAAAATCCTGTAGTTATTGGAGAAGTAAAATGTTCTCAAGTTATGTATGATACTATCAATACTTATGGTAAAGCTATTATGTATAAAACAGGTCACTCAAACTTAAAAGTAAAAATCAAAGAATTAAATGCTTCATTCGCAGCAGAAGTATCAGGTCATTTATTTTTTAATGATAGATATTTTGGATATGATGATGCTATTTATGCTACATTTAGAGCCTTAGAATTAATAGATAAAAACTTTGATTTTGACTCTGAATATGATGCTCTTCCAAAAGTATATTCAACACCTGAAATAAATATAAAAGTAACAGAAGATACAAAGTTTAAAATTATTGATGATTTAAAAGTTGCACTTCAAAATCCTCCAAGATATTTTGAACCTATCAAAGATATTATAGAAGTCGATGGTGTAAGGGTTATCTTTGATAAAGGTTGGGGATTAATAAGAGCTTCAAATACAACACCTAAACTTGTAACTAGATTTGAAGCAGATACTCAAGCCCAAGCAAAAATATATCAAGAAATATTAATGAAATTATTAAGTAGTATAGGAGAAAATTAAGAAATGATAAAAAAATGTTTATTCCCAGCAGCAGGATATGGTACGAGATTTTTACCTGCTACTAAAGCTACACCAAAAGAAATGCTACCAGTTCTAACTAAACCTTTAATTCAATATGGAGTTGAAGAAGCTATTGAAGCTGGAATGACTACAATGGCAATAGTAACAGGTCGTGGTAAAAGAGCAATAGAAGATCACTTCGATATTTCTTACGAGTTAGAGCACCAAATTAAAGGTACAAGTAAAGAACCTCTTTTAACTGAAATTAGAGAAGTTATTAATAGGTGTACTTTTTCATATACTAGACAAATAGAAATGAAAGGTTTAGGACATGCTATTCTTACAGGTGGTGAGACTTTAATAGGAAATGAACCCTTTGCAGTAATTTTAGCAGATGATTTATGTGATGCAAAAAAAGGTGTCTTATCACAAATGTGTGAACTTTATAAGAAATATCATTGTTCAATAGTTGCTATTGAAGAAGTACCAAAAGAAGAAACATATAAATATGGTGTAATAGATGGTAAAGAAATTGAACCAGGAATTTTTATGATAAAAGATATGGTAGAAAAACCAGATCCCAAAGATGCTCCATCAAATTTAGCTATTATAGGAAGGTACATCTTAACTCCTGATATTTTTGATATTATTAAAGCTACAAAACCTGGGAAAAGTGGTGAAATCCAGATAACTGATGCACTACTTACTCAAGCAAAAAAAGGTATGGTATTAGCTTTTAAATTTAAGGGAGAGAGATTTGATTGTGGTAGTATTGATGGCTTTGTAAAAGCAACTAACCATTTTTATAAAAAAAATAAGGAATAATAATGAATTATACTAAAAATTTCTACCAAATAAAATCAAATGTAGAGATATTTGAAAAGATATCAAAAGAAAGAGAAACAATTGGTTACTATTCTCTTCCATTTCAAGATACAAGTTCTATAAAAGAATATGCTAAAACTGTAACACAACAAGATATTGTTGTTGTTGGTATTGGTGGAAGTTCACTAGGAACTTATGCTATTCACAAATTTTTACAACATAAAGAAAATATGAAAAAACTTCACTTTTTAGAATCTACGGACCCTTTAGATTTACAAAGAAGAACAAGTAAAGTTGATTTAAATGATACACTTTTTATCATTATAAGTAAATCAGGGACTACAATAGAAACTGTAAGTATTTTAAAATATTTACATAGTATTACTACAATAGATAAATCAAATACTATTTGTATTACAGAAAATGATAGTAAACTAAATGATTTTGCAATTGCAAATGAGATGAAGACTTTTAATATACCTAAAAATGTAGGTGGAAGATTTTCAGTATTTTCAAATGTAGGATTAGTTCCTTTAGCTATTATGGGACTTGATATAGATAGAATTCTTTTTGGTTGTAAAACAATTTATGATGACTATTTTGATAAAGGTGAATATTATAGAACACTTATGGAAAAAGCTAGATTTATGGTTGAAAATAAAAATAAGTTTAATATAAATGTAGTATTTTCTTATTCATCATTACTTGAAGGTTTTAATAAATGGTACGTTCAATTATGGGGTGAGAGTTTAGGAAAAATAAATATAAATAAAACAAAACAGGCTCTAACACCAATAGGATTAATAGGACCAGTAGACCAGCATTCTTTTTTACAATTAATAATGGAAGGGAAAAGAGACAAAACTGTTACGTTTATAAAGGTAGCTGATTTTGAAAATGATTTAGTAATTCCAGATATTTCACTACCAGGATTAGAAGGTTTAGATTATATAAATAATATCAAATTTAAAAATATGATAAATAAACAAGCAGATGCAACAATAGAAGCAATACAAAATCTAAAACATATACCATGTGATGTTCTTACAATTGAAGCTCAAGATGAATATAATATTGGAAAATTAATGTATTCATATGAATTACTTACATCAATAGTAGGAAGCTTTGTACAGATTAATACATATGACCAACCTGGCGTTGAAGCTGGGAAAATTATTTTAAAAGAGAAATTAAGATAAAATATTTTATAAGAAATATATACAAATATAATACTTAATAAAAGTTTTTATATTTGTATTATATCTCTCTCTTTCTAATAACTTATTTTTCTAGCTTTTCAACTATTTTAATTAGATAGTTTGCAGAGTTAACAGCACTTGATTTTAAAAACTCATCGAAATCAAATCCAGCATCCATATCAGCACTATCAGAAATAGCACGTAATACAAAAAATGGTACATTTAAAGCATCACAAACAACAGCAACACTTGCACCTTCCATTTCTAGAGCATCAGCTTTAAAAGTAGATTCTATAAACTCTTTTCGCTCAGCAGAATGTACGAATTGATCACCTGTAGCAATAGTACCAACAATAACTTTTAAATCATTTTCATTTGCAACTTCTATAGCAGTATCTCTTAACTCTTTAGATGTTTTTACAAATACGCTTCCACCTGGAACAAAACCATTTGGATGACCAAAAGCAGTAATATCTAAATCATGTTGACATAATTTATCAGCAATGATTAAATCACCTATTTTAAGTGTAGGATTAATAGCACCTGCAACACCTGAAAATAATAAAGTATCACAGCCAAATTTTTCAATCATAGTTGTAGCAGTTAAACTAGCAAATACTTTTCCAATTTTTGAATATGCAATTACAATATCTAAACCATTATACGAAACTTCATAATATTTATTATTTGCAAATTCTACTATATTCACATCTTTAAAGTGCGATAAAAGAGGTTCTATTTCCTCTTCCATTGCTCCCATAATAGCTAGTTTAGTCATTTAAAGCCTCTATTGTTTTTTCCAGTGATGCAAAATCACTTACGTTTAAAGTAGGAATTGCTTTACAAATTTTTCTATTTAAACCTTTTAAAACAGCACCATTTCCAAATTCAATAAATGCATCTACATTTGTATTTGCTAAAATTGATTGTTTGTATTTAACAGGTGACGTAAGTTGAGATGATAATAATTCAATTGCATCATCTTTAGTAGTATAACTTTCAGCTGTTACATTTGAAATAACAGGTGAAAATTCGTCTTTTAAATACTCTTCTAAGTATGGTTTTAAGTTTTCAACAGCAGCTGTTAATAGCTCACAATGAGAAGCTACAGACATATCTAAAACAATTGCTCTTTTTGCACCTGCTGCTTTAAATGTATCTACAAGTGATTCTAAATCAGCTTTAAGACCCGCAAGAACAAGTTGTCCATCCATATTATAATTTGCTGGCCAAACTTGTTTACCTTCTTTTCTTTGTACTACACAAATATCTTCAACAACTTTATCATCAAGTCCAACTAATGCCATCATTCCAGCACCACCACCTGAACAAGCATCAACCATAAATAAACCACGTCTATGTACTAATTCAATTGCATCTAAATAATCAAGTCCACCAGCTGATACTAAGGCAGAAAATTCACCTAATGAATGTCCTAAAACAAATTCAGGTTCTATATTATATCTATCTTTAAAAATAGCATTTGCAATTGAAGAAACTAACAAAATTGCAGGTTGTGTAAATTCAGTTTTACCTAAGTTGTCATTTTCTGTAAATAATAATTCTTCGAAATTAACTCCCAATCGCTTACTTGCTTTAGAAATCATATCTTTAGCAATATCACTATTTTCAAAAAAATCTTTTCCCATTCCTATAGATTGTGAACCTTGTCCTGGAAAAATAAAAGCAACTTTTTTCATTGTAATACCTTCTTATTATTAAATTTTTAAATTTGTAGTTTTGTCTTAAAACTATTTTTTAAAGTTAAAAGTGTAGCCCTAAAAAATAGTTTTGCCCAAGTGCATAAATACACTTGGGCAAACTAATATTTTTATTCATTAAAATAATTTACTAATATAGTAATTATTAATGACAACCACAACCACCAGATTGAGGTGCAGATTCATCAGAACTTCCTCCACCACAACAACCACCACCCATAGCAGCCATTCCACCAACAACACCAGTTTGAACTTCTTCTTCACTAGCATCTCTTAAAGAAAGAATTGTAACTGAGAACATTAAAGTTCTTCCAGCCATTGGGTGATTATAATCAATTGTAACTTCTTTATCATCAAAAGATTTTACAAGAACTTGAACAGTTTCACCTTGTTCACCAGTTCCATATAATGACATACCTTCAGCTAATTCAATACCAGCAAATTGTTCAGTTGGTAATGTTTGAATAGCTTCTTCATTATATTCACCGTAACCATCTTTTGGTTCAACTAATACATCAGCAGATTCATTTGCAGTCATTGTTTCAACTTTTGCTTCTAAACCTGGGATAATTTGACCTTTTCCTGTAATAAATTCTAAAGGTGCTGCACCAAGATTTGAGTCTAATTGCTCACCTGTTTTAGCATCTTTTAAATTGTATTCTATTCCAATAACTTTATTTGACATAAATATTCCTTATTATGATTTTATAATTTTGATAAATTTTTCTTAGCTATTTTTGACTCAGATGAATTTGGATAAAGATCTATTAAAGTACTATAAAAACTTTTTGCATTTTCTTTATCTTTTGTTTTTTCAAATGAAATAGCACTGTGCAATAATAATGTAGGCATATAAGCTGCTTGATCATAAAGAATAGCAGATTTTTTAAAATGACTTATTGCAAGGTCATATTTCTTTCTTACATACCACATTTCACCAAGATAATAATTACCTTCAGCTGGTTTATAATTTAATGATACAAGTTGTTCAAACTTTGGAATTGCACTTGTAAAATATTTTTTATTATAATCTTCTTTTGCACTTAGAGATAAGTTCTTTCTATCTGCTGCACTTAAATCTTTTGTTTTTGTTACAACTTCTTTTTTTTCTTTTACTTGAGTAGAAGAAGTTTGTACAATAGGAGTAGATTTAACACCTACTGCTTTTTTTAAAGCTTCAAACTCACTTTTAGTAACAAATTGATTCATATTACTTTTTAATTCACTTTCTGAAATGTATTGAGAATTAATTTTATTAACTAATTTAGAAAGTTTAGAAACTGCTTGTTTTAAAGTACTGATACTTCTTTTAACTTCTTTATCAGTTTCTTCTTTCATATTTAAAAGTTGCTCTGAAACATTCTTAATCTCTTCTGTATCGTTACTATTCTTAGAAACAATATCTGAAGACAAATCAACTTTTTGCATTAACTCATTCATTTTTAAAACTGTAGAGTTTAACTTAGATGAATCGCCTTCGTAAATAGATTCTAAACCTTCTATTCTTTTATTTAATGAATCAATTAATAACTTTACATCACTAACTTTTGAAGTTAATGTATTTAACTTCTTTTGATTCTTAAGAATATACTTTTCAGAAGAGTTTAATCCATAAGGATTTTTTGAATTCAAATCACCAGCCCCAAAAACTGAAACCTCTTGGGCTAAAGCTAATGAACTAGTGATTAAAAAAGATAAAATATATTTATTCATAAAATTATTTAATAAGAGCGTGCTCTACTCTTCTGTTCTTTTGCCAACAAGCAGTTGTTTTAGCAGTACAAGCTGGATTACTTTCACCTAATGTAACTAAAGAGATATTAGCATTAACACCATTATTAATTAATACATCTTTTACAACTTTAGCTCTTTTTAATCCTAATGCATAATTGTACTCATCAGTTCCCCACTCATCTGTATTTCCAGTAACTTTTACAGTTGAACTAGGATTTACAGCAGATAACTTATTTGCATTTGTCATTACAACATCTTTCATAGAAGTTGTTAAATCATACTTATCAAATCCAAAATATACATTCTCAATTAACACTTTTTTACCGTTTATAATATAATAAACTCCATTGTCAGCTTCACCAGCCATTGAAAATGAACCATCAGTAATTTCATTAATTGTTGTATCAGGAATAGTGTTTAAAGCTGATTCAGAACTATTGTCAACAACTTGTTTTGGTGTATTGTCTACAGCCATATCAACATTTTTTTCACTACAACCTGTTGTTAATAAAACAGACGCCACTACTAAAGAGTAAATACTAATTTTTTTCATAAATTTATCCTTAAATTAAAAATTACTATGATTTTACAAAATCATAACTTAATTACCAATCAATTGATTGAATTCTACCATTATTAGATGGAAATAAATAAGATTTGTTAAAATTTAACCTTACAATTCCAATAGAACTTCTACCATTAAATGTTTTCATAAATAAAAGTGATTCACCATCTGCTGAGAATTTTGGGAATTGATTTGTACCACTTGAAGTTAATCTTTTTAAATTATCTGATTTTGTAGACATTAAATACAAATTAAAAGATCTATTTCCTAATTCATTATTTTTATCTTTACTTACATAAACAATATTATCCTTAAAAGCTGTTGCTGAAGAATTATTATTACTATGATAAACTAATTTTTCAACACCTCTAGAATTAATATTCTTTGCGAAAATATTTGGACTACCAAGTCTATCTGAAACAAATACAATTTTTTTATCATCTTCAATAAATTGTCCACCAACATCAATACCACTATATGTTGTAATTCTAGTTTTATTACCTGTATTTACAGAATAAGAATAAATATCTGGTTGTCCATTTGGAGAAGCAGTAATTAATAATTTTGAACCATCATGATTTACATCAGAACAAACAATCATACCATCTGAACTCATAATAATTTTTTTATCTCTATTAAAAATATTTAATTTAACTAAAGTTGGTTTAGAATAGTTATATGATGTATAATAAATACTTCTTTGTTTAGGACTTGCCCATTTTGGGAAAATATTTAAACCACCACTTACAATTGTTTTTTTATATGTTAATGTATAATCTGCAATCATAATATCAGATTTACCTGCACCTTTATATACAGAATATATAACAAATCTATCCATCCATTTTACGCTTGGAGCTTTAAAATAATCGTTAATAGATATTGTAGTTCTATGAGCTAAAAAAGGATATCTATTTTCTCTTGATGAAGTAAAACTCTTTTCTAAAATCATAGCCTGAGCATTGATATCATATAATTTTGTACGTAAACTATAAGCACCTGAGGTATCTTTTGTAGCAGATATATTTAGAAATAAATCTACACCTTCATTTGATAAGGTATTAATATCAGGTAAATCATCATATCTTATAATATTTTGAATATTTAATATTTCAAAATGTCCAGTTATTTCTAAATCTTTAGAAAGCAAATCTTTAATTTTTGTAAGTGTACTAATTTCAGAAGTATCACTCGCTATAGAAATAAGAATTTTCGGTAATGTATTAGCTTTTTTAACAATCTCAAGTTTTGCATCAACTGCTGCAAATAATGTGCTTATCATTAATAGTGTAATTAATAATATTTTTTTCATATTTATCCTTTTGTTTTATATTCAACTTCAATAGTTATAGGTTTACCAAGTTTTGGTTTGGGGTACGTTATACTTTTTTGTTCTTCTAAAAAAGCTTTTAATGAAATATCAAAATCAGTATTTCCTGAATATTTTTCAAACTTATAATCAAAAGTTCCATTTGCACTAATACTAACAAGAATAGTTGCCTTAACATTATCATCTCTTACTAAAGGAACCCAAGCATCTAATAATGCCGAAACCTCAGAAAAGTATTCATCACTTTCTTTACTTTTACTCTTACTTGAACTTCTAACATTTGTTGTAGTTTTTTTATCATTTAATAATTTATCTAATTTTATATTAGAAGATTTTTTTTGTTTTTCAAATTTTGATTTAAATCTCTTAGGATCAATTGATTTTTCAACCTTATTAATTTCTTTTTTTGCTACTTTCTTTGTTTTTGTTTTAACATTAGCAAATAATGACTTTAGATCAGGTTTTTTTTCTGCTGCTTTTGACGCTGACTTTTTTATTTCAACTACTTCTTCTTTTTCTTTTTTTATATCTTCTTTTTTTTCTATTCTTTTCTTATCGCTTTTTTCTACTATTACATCAAGTTCTAAAACGGTAGTATTTATTTTAGTTGCATATTTTTTTACGGGAGGTTTTGAAACATAGTAAATAACTAAGAAACAAATAAAAATGTAAAAAGAAAAAGATATTATTCCTGAGATTAAAAAAGAGGATTTTTTTTGCATAAATTAACCATCAGTTACTAAAGCAACTTTAAAAAATCCAGATTCTTTTACCGATTTTAAAACAAATATAATATCATCATATTGTAATGTTTTATCAGCTCTAATATGCACGGGCGTATTTTTGTCCTTACCATTAACAAATAATAAAAAACTATCTGGGAAATTATTGATTTCATATTTCTTTTTATTAATAATTACAATTCTATCTTTTGTAATAAATATATCTATCTTTTTAAAATCTGAAACTTGTTTTGATTTACTTCCTGTTGGAAGATTTATTGGTTCTTCAAACTCTATTGATGGTGCAGTTACCATTAAAATAGCTAGAAGTACTAACATAATATCAACTAAAGGTGTAATATTTAAGTCTGGTTTTTGATTAAAATCATACACTAGTATTAACCTTTAGCAATTAATATTTGAGATTGAGCCTTAATATAAGTATTTAACTCATAAACTTTTCTTACTAAAATTTGGTGAAAAGTATAAGCAAAAATTGCTACAAAAATACCTGCAGCTGTTGCAACTAAAGCTTCACTTATTGCTGGTGCAATAACTGAAAAAGCAACTTTTGAATGAGTAGAAAATTTTGCAAAAGATTCTAATATTCCTACAACTGTACCAAATAAACCAATAAATGGTGATGTAGATGAGATAATAGCTAACCAAGAAATTCCTTCACTCGCTTCTTTAATAATATTTAATTCACATGCATATAATAATTCTTTTGAATTTGAACTATTTGCACATTTATTTAATGCAGATAAAGGTGAAAAGGTAGCTTCTCTTGAAGTTAAAGATTCTAGTGATTTTTCTTCATTTTTAATTAGTGCTGTAATTGAAAAATATCTATATAAGAAAATCCATATTGTAATGATTAAGTAGATTGACAATAGTGCTAAAACTATATAAGTTATAGCACTACTATTAGTCAAATAATTTAGTATTGTATCAGTCATAAGCTATTATGCGAATGAGTTTATTTTTGCTTCAACTGAGGCAACTGAAACATTAGAATCTTTAACAGAATTAACTAATTTTCTTGCAGCTTCAATATTTTTAGCAATCTTTGAATCTTCTCCAGAAGTTAGTGCAATTGCACCATCTGCTAGAACATCAACCGATTTTTCATCTACTTTAACATGTCCCCAGTTAATGGCAACAGCTTCAGTAGAGTCAGCTTTTTCAATAATAATTACACCAACTGTTAGTGAAGAAACTAATGATGAGTGTCCAGGTAAAACTCCGAACTCTCCCTCTTTTCCAGGAAGAGTTACGGTTTTTACATCATCATTAAAAATTTCTCCATTAGGTGTAACTATTGATAGTTTAATTGTATCCATGTTATGCCTTAATGGTTAATTATTATTTTAAGCTTTCAGCTTTAGCTAAAACTTCGTCAATTCCACCAACCATGTAGAATGCCATTTCTGGAATATCATCATATTTACCTTCTAAGATTCCTTGGAATCCAGCAATAGTATCTTTTAATTCAACATATTTACCTGGTGAACCTGTGAATACTTCTGCAACGAAGAATGGTTGAGATAAATATCTCTCAATTTTTCTTGCTCTTGAAACAACAAGTTTATCAGCTTCTGATAACTCATCCATACCAAGAATAGCAATAATATCTTGTAAATCTTTATACTTTTGAAGAACTGATTGAACACCTCTTGCAGTATCATAATGCTCTTGACCTAAAACTTCTGCACTTAAAATTCTAGAAGTAGAATCTAATGGATCAACTGCTGGGTAAATACCTTTTTCAGCAATTTTTCTGTTAAGTACTGTTGTCGCATCTAAGTGAGCAAAAACAGAAGCAGGAGCTGGATCTGTTAAGTCATCCGCAGGAACATATACAGCTTGTACAGATGTAATTGAACCTTTATTAGTAGATGTAATTCTTTCTTGTAACTTACCCATTTCTGAAGCAAGTGTTGGTTGGTAACCAACTGCTGAAGGAATTCTACCTAATAATGCAGACATTTCTGAACCTGATTGTGCAAATCTAAAGATATTATCAACAAACATTAATACATCAAGACCTTGTTCATCTCTGAAGTATTCTGCCATTGTAAGACCTGTTAGTGCAATTCTATTTCTGGCACCTGGAGGCTCACTCATTTGACCGTAGCACAGTGCAACTTTATCTAATACGTTAGAATCTTTCATTTCGTAATAAAGGTCGTTACCTTCTCTTGTTCTTTCACCAACACCTGCGAATACTGAGTATCCTGAATGTTTGAAAGCAACATTATGGATTAATTCCATGATAATTACTGTTTTACCAACACCAGCACCACCGAATAAACCAACTTTTCCACCTTTTGAATAAGGAGCTAATAAATCAACTACTTTAATTCCAGTTTCAAACATTTCTGTTTTAGTTGATTGTTCTTCAAATGCTGGAGCTTCTCTATGGATAGACCATCTAGGAGTATCTTCAGCAACAGGTGCACCCTCATCAACAGGGTCTCCAATTACATTGAAAATTCTTCCTAATACAGCTTCACCAACAGGAACCTTAATAGGACCTCCTGTAGCTATACATTCTTGACCTCTAGTTAAACCCTCAGTCATATCCATTGCAATAGTTCTTACTCTACTATCACCAATGTGTGCAGCAACTTCTAATACTAATCTGTCAGAATTAGCGTTTGCTAATACTACATCAATAGCTTCATTTATTTCTGGTAGGTAGCCGTCGAATTCAACATCAACAACTGGACCCATTACCTGAATAACTTTACCTTTCATACGCGATGCTCCTTTATATTATTTTAATGATTCTACACCAGAGATAATTTCAATTAACTCTGTTGTAATTGCAGCTTGTCTAGCTTTGTTATATTCTACTGTTAACGAATCAACTTTCTCTTTTGCATTTTTAGTTGCAGCTTCCATTGCTTGCATTCTTGCAGAATGTTCAGCAGCTAAAGAGTCAAGTAGAGCGTAATACATATTGAAATCAATATATTTACCTGTTAATTCATTTAACACTTCTTCATCATCATCTGGTTCAATATTTAACATAGAACTTGATTCTTTTAAATCAACATTATCTAAGCTAATTGGTAACAATTCTCTAACTCTAATTTCTTGAGTTAACATGTTTAAGAATCCATTATAAATAACAATTACTTTATCAGTAATGCCATTGTTAAAGTCTTCTACAACATCTTTAATAAAATCTGCCGCTCTATCATACTCAGGAGCTGAAGATAAATCAGAAATTGCTTGATGTAATTCTACACCTTGAAAGTTAAAGTAATCAACACCTTTTCTCCCAGCAGCTCTTAATCTAACTGTTGTACCTTTTGTACTATATTCGTCCATCATTTTACTAACAGTTTTAATTGTTGCCATATTAAAACCACCGCAAAGTCCTTTATCAGCAGTTACAAAAACAATATCCACTGTTTTTGGATTATCATTTGCAATAAATGCCTTACCGATATTTCCCTCGTCTTGAACTTTGCTAACTTTAGCAGCGATATCAGAAAGAACATCATTTATCTTACCTGCATAACTTCTAGCTTGATCAGACAATTGTCTAGTTCGCGTTAGTTTTGCAGAAGATACAAGCTTCATAGCTTTAGTTGTCTTCTGAGTGTTTTTCACACTACCAATTTGTAATTTAATTTCTTTTAAGTTAGCCATGAACTAATCCTTAGTTTGCACTAAAAATAGTTTTAAACTCTTCTAATGCAGCTTTTAATTCTGCTTCAGTTTCATCATCAAGCTTTTTCTTAGCTTTAATTGCATCTAAAATATTAGTATATTTTTGTTCAAAGAATGCATGTAATTCAGCTTCAAATCTAACAACGTCACCAACAGCAACATCATTTAAGTAACCTTTTACACCAGCGTAAAGAATTACAATTTGTTTTTGAATTACTAAAGGTGAACTTACACCTTGTTTAAGTACTTCAACCATTCTTTGACCAAGTTCAAGTTCTTTTCTTGTAGCTTCATCAAGATCTGATGCAAATTGTGCAAATGCTTCTAATTCTCTAAATTGTGCTAAAGATAATTTTAAAGTACCAGCAACTTGCTTAGTAGCTTTAATTTGTGCAGCTCCACCAACTCTTGAAACTGATAAACCTACATTAATTGCAGGTCTAATCCCTGAGTTAAATAGGTTAGTTTCTAAGAAAATTTGACCATCTGTAATAGAAATTACATTTGTTGGAATATATGCTGCAACATCCCCTGCTTGTGTTTCAATGATTGGTAATGCAGTCATAGAACCAGCACCATTTTCATCTGACATTTTAGCAGCTCTTTCAAGTAATCTTGAGTGAAGGTAAAATACATCCCCTGGGAATGCTTCTCGACCTGGAGGTCTTCGTAATAATAAAGACATTTCTCTATAAGCTACGGCATGTTTAGTTAAGTCATCATAAACGATTAATGCATGTTGACCATTATCTCTGAAGAATTCACCAATAGTAACACCTGTATATGGTGCTAAAAATTGTAATGCAGCAGAATCAGCAGCTCCAGCGTTTACAATAGTAGTATATTCCATTGCTCCAGCTTCTTCTAATGTTCTTACAACAGATGCAACAGTTGATGCTTTTTGACCAATTGCAACATAGATACATTGAACATTCTCACCTTTTTGGTTAAGAATAGTATCAATAGCAACTGTAGTTTTACCAGTTTGTCTATCACCAATAATAAGCTCTCTTTGACCTCTTCCAATTGGAACAAGTGCATCAATTGCTTTAATACCAGTTTGTAATGGTTCATGAACTGATTTTCTAGCCATAATTCCAGGAGCTTTTTCTTCAACTAATCTATCTTCAGTTGATTCAATTGCACCTTTTCCATCAATTGGTTCACCAATTGCATTAACAACTCTACCAGCCATTGCTGCACCTACAGGAGTAGATAATAAAGAACCAAGTCTTTTACAAGAACTTCCTTCTCTTAAACCATTACCTCTACCAAGAACAACAACACCAACTGAAGATTCTTCTAAGTTTAATGTAAGACCTTTGTCTCCATTTTCAAACTCAACAATCTCACCAGCCATAACATTTTTTAGACCATAAATTTGTGCAACACCATCTGCATAAGAGATGATTTTACCAGTTTCATTTACATCTACGTTTAATTCAAAGTTATCAATTCTTTCTTTTATGATCGAACTGATTTCATCAGCTTGAATTTTTGTACCCATTCAATTTCTCCTTTGTTAAGTTCTAAACTGCTTTTAAAATATGATCAATCATTTGTGATTTTAATCTCTCTTTCGAGAAAGAAATTTCAACACCTAATCCATCAATATCTACTTTAATACCATCATAATCACAAACATCTTGAGATAATGATAATTTAACATCAAATTTTTTACTAAATTGGTTTTCAATTGAAGATACATAATCAGAACTAAGTTCTTTATTTGTATAAACAACACCAACATAAGTATTATTCATTTTTGCTATTTGAACATTAAGTTCATCTGCAATAAATGGTAATAATTCTAATCTTCTTTTTTCACCAAGTAATTTAACAAAATTTGTTAAAGTTTTATCAGCTTTTCCTACAAGAGAAAGAACTAATTCAACTTTTTTACTATCTTTTACTTCAGGAGAAGACATAATCGAATTAAATTTTGCATTAGAAAATGCTGTAGAAATACTATTTAAATTATTACTAATTAAAGTAATATTTTTAGCTTCTCTTCCATCAACTAAAGCTTTAACATATTTTTTTGCTACTAAATCATTCATATTAAGCTACCTTTTTTAAAACAATATTAACTAACTCATCTTGAGATAATTTGATATTATCAGATTTTAATAACTCTTCAAGAACTTCTCTAACAACTTCTTTCTTAGCTTTTGACGTTTCAACTTTTATCATCTCTTCTAAATTTTTTTCTAGATTAACAATATCAGCATTAACAGCTACAGATACTTTTTCTTTAACAGAATCTATATCTTTTTTTGCATTTTCAACAATTTCTGCTGCAATTTTATTCGCATCTTCTAATTGTTTTTTAGCTTCATTTACTTTATCTTCAGAAGCTTTTAAAGTATCTTGTACTTTATCAAGTTCTGCTTGAATAGATAAAGATCTTTCAGCAAAATATGCTTTAATTTTATCGGCAAGTAAATACCATAAAATTCCAGCAAATATTATAAAGTTAACGGTTCTTTGAACAATATCTGTTTCAACCGCACCTTCGCTACTTGCAAATAATGCAAGAGGGGCTAAAGCGAATCCAAGTAATAAAATTCTTTTCATATTTCCATTTCCCTTTAAATTGAGCTAAGCTTAGCTTTTAGGCTCTCATTAAATTGAGGCATAGTAGATACTAAAGAATCTCTTAGAGCTTTAGTTTCATCTTGTAAGTTTTTAGCAAATTCCGAAGATTTTGCTTCTAAATCAGATTTAGCACTTGCAAGTTTTGCATCAGCACTCTCTTTGGCTTCCTTATATGCTTGTTCTCTAATAATAGCTGCTTCTTTTTTTGCTTGAGCAATCACATTGTTTGCTTCGGCAATCATTCCATCAACATTAGCACCGTTTGATTTTGCATCTTCTAAATCTTGAGAAATAGAAGCTGCTCTTTCATCCATATGCTTAAGTAATGGTTTGAATAGACAGCTGTTCAGTCTAGCAAGAACTAAAAGAAAGATCACACCAGAGCTAAGCAATAATACAGGACTTATGTCTAACATTCATTCCTCCATATTTTTTACAGTTTAGTTTAACTAAAACTTATATATTTTAGCAAAGTTAACTATAAAATTTTATTAAAGGAAAAAATTAGATTATAAATTTTTAGATTTTGTTACTATTGTAACTTAAAGTAAGACGAAATCTTTTCAATATCATCTTGTGAATTTATTTCTATTTTAAAATAATTCTTCTCAGCCTTGACTTTTAGGTTATTTGATTGAAGTTTTGATAATACATTACTTAATGGTTTAAAATCAAAATTAGCCTTTTTATTGCTTTTCTTAACTTTAGGGTTATTCTTTTCTTTTAACTCTTTTACAAGCTTCTCTGTCTCTCTAACTGACAACTTCTGTCCAATTATAGAATCACATACCATTTTCTGTTCATTTGAGCTTAAACCTAACATAATTTTAGCATGCCCTGCAGTAATCTTATTATTTGCAAGAAACTGCTGTACGTATGAGTCTAATTGTAACAATCTTAAAGTGTTTGTTATTGAGGTTCTGCTTTTAAAAACTTTTTTTGATAATTCTTCATGTGTAATATTATGTTCATTTATTAACTGAGCATATGAATATGCTAATTCAACAATATTTAAATCATCTCTTTGAATATTTTCAATTAATGCATATTCTCTTAATTTAAAAGTATCAATATCTAAAACAATAGATTTTACAGTTTCTAGATTTGCTAATTTATGAGCTCTTAATCTTCTTTCCCCTGAAACTAAAGTAAAAGTATCATCATCATTTGGAATTACTGTAATTGGTTGTAATAAACCATGTTCAAGAATAGAAGAACTTAATTCTTCTAGTTTTTCTTCATCAAATATTTTTCGGGGTTGATTTGGGTTAGCTTGTATTAAAGACACATCTAAATCTATTACTTTTGAAGTATAATCATATTTATTATTATTTCCATAAGCTGATTCTACTTCACCTAATAACTCTCCTAATCCTCTACCTAATGCCATGAGTTTTCCTAGTTGTAATATTAATTTTAATTTTATAAACTATGCAGTAATTGCACGAGCAAGATTTATATACGCCTTAGTACCACTTGCACTTGCATCATATAACATAATTGGTTTCCCAAAACTTGGACTTTCTGCAAGTTTAACATTTCGGGGAATTACTACATATGAACTTTCATCTATTTTAAATAATTTATTTTCAAAATGCTGTGCTAAATCTGCGAACACTTGTTTTGATAAATTATTCTGTGAAGAATACATTGTAGGAAGGAAACCTCTTATTTGTAAAGTTTTATTTATTGTTTGTTTTACCAATTTAATAGTACTTAATAATTGTGCTAAACCTTCTAATGCAAAAAACTCACATTGGATTGGAATAAGTACAGAATTTGAAGCACTTAATGTATTAATTGTAATTGGTCCAAGAGCAGGAGGTGAATCAATAATAATATAATCAAAATCTTTTTTAATTGGATCGATTTTCCTTTTTAGGACTAATTCTCTCTCTTTTGTATTTTTATAAAACTCTTTTTCAATTCCTACTAGTCCAATATTCGATGGTGCAACTTTTAAGTTTTCAATTTCTGAATCTAGAATAATTTCATTTAACTCTTTAGTTCCTAACATTACATGATAAATATTGTACTCATAAGTATCCCTATGGAAACCTAGAGATGTTGTTGCATTAGCTTGAGGATCAGCATCAATTAGTAATACCCTCTTACCTTCTAACGCTAGTGCAGCACTTAAATTAACAGCAGTAGTAGTTTTACCTACTCCACCTTTTTGATTAGCTATTGCTATAATTTCTGTCATCTTAAACTGAATACCTTTTTATTGTTGACTTCTATTGACCCATCTTCATTTAATATCGCATTTTCTAATGAAACTTTTTGATTATCAATGCTAGCTTGGTACTTTTTACTGTTTTCGAATTCTATCTTAAAATCGCTAAAAACTTGCTTCCATGAATATTTTCTTTCTAATTTATCGAAGTATAATTCTAAAATTTTATTTGAATTTATATTTATATCTAACTTACCAAAATCTTCACTTACAGATATTAAATTTAATCCAATTCCACAATAAATTAAATCATTAGAAATTGTTGTAATTGTTCCACCAATTTTCTTATCATTAATATAAAAATCATTTGGCCATTTTAACCATACATTTGATTTATTTTCTTTTAAAACTTGTTTTAATAGATAAGAAAAATATATTGATGCACTTTGAATTGGTAAATCATTTGGTAAATCATTTTTAGATATAACAAAAGAAAAAAATAAATTACCTTTTGTTCCCTGCCAAGAATTTCCTCGACTTCCTATTCCATTAGTTTGATTATCTGTTTGTATACAAAGTGTTTGTGAAAAAGAATTATTTTTTATATAATCTTTCAAATATCTATGTGTTGAATCAATTTCATTTAATTTAATTATTCTCATTGTAAAAGTATACATAATAACTTTACAAGATAATATTAAATATAATTACAAAAAGGCTATTATGTTAGATCCAGTTTTACCAATTGCAATATATCTTCTTCTAGGTTATTTATTTAAACTAGTTTTTCACGATAATTCAAAACAATTAATTGAGTTTATAATATATTTTTCTCTTCCTGCTATTGTATTCTCAAAAATTTATCCATTAACATTAGATGAAAAAATATTTGGATTAATTTTAATGTTTATATGTTTTATTTTATTCAATTTAGCACTTTCTTATTTTATTGGTAGATTAATGAAGCTAAATAAATTATTGTTAGCAACTTTTATGATTATGTCCACTTTTGGGAATACCTCTTTTATTGGTTTTTCATATATTGATGCTTTTTATGGACAAGATTATATTGTATATGGTCTTATTTATGATTTATTTGGTTCATTTTTATTACTAGTTTCAGTTGGTATGTTTATTATTACTTGGGGAAGTGGAAGAAAAAATGATACTAAATCAATATTTAAAAGTGTTTTACTATTTCCGCCATCACTTATGTTTTTTATAACAATAATAGCTAAGAATTTTGAAGTACCAAATTTTTTAATTTTAACAAGTCAAACTTTAGGAGCAACACTTGTTCCTATTGCTATGATTGCAATTGGTATGAAACTTGAACTTAAACATATTTTTGTAAAATTTCATATTGTTTCAATGGCAATGATATTAAAAATGGTAATTGTTCCAATTATTGTACTTATTGGATTTCAGCTTTTCTATGGAATAGATCAAACTTGGGTAAAAGTTACAATTATTGAAGTTGCAATGCCACCTATGACTATGGCAACTGTTTTAGCTATAAAAGGTGGATTAGATGAGAATGTTGCTATAAATTCTCTTGTATTAGGAGTATTAGCAAGTCTTTTAACAATAACTGCATATACAAGTTATTTAGGATAAAAGATGAAAAACGATATTTATTTTAAAATATCGTCTTTTTCTAATCTTTGACCTCTAATATAATCAGAAGAATTCAAAGCTTTTTTAGATGGAGCTTGTAAAGTTTTTATTTTTAAACTACCTTTTGTACATCCAATTAAAACAAAATCTTTTTCAATTTGTAAAATTGAACCTTCAATATTAGAAGATTCATTTTCAATAAATTCAATATTTTTTAATTTTAATCCAGAAGCTAGAAAAACTCCAGGCCAATAAGAATAAGCTTTATATTTCAAAAAAAGTGCTTTTGCTGATGAAAAATCAACTAAACCATCATCTTTCTTAATTTTTTTACAAAAACTAACTTCAGTTTCATCTTGTTTTTTTGGTTGTATATTTTCAAAATTATCTAAAGTTGTAATAGTAAGTTTAGCTGCAATATCTGATAATTTATCAAATGCAACATCAACTTCCATAGTAGGAGTGATTTTTAAATATTGTAAGCCTAAAATATCACCTGAATCTAAACCCTCTTCCATAAACATAGAAGTAACACCTGTAAAATAATCATCATTTAAAAGTGACTCTTGAATAGGAGATGCTCCTCTATATTTAGGTAATAGTGAAGCATGAAGATTTATACAAGGAGCTATATCTAAAATCTCTTTTGGTAATATTTGCCCATAAGCAGCAACAATTATAAAATCTGGTTTTAACTCTTTTATTTGTAAAACAGCTTCATTATTTCCTCTTAATCTTTCTGCTTGAAAAATTGGAAATTCTAAATTTTTATCAATACAAAATTGTTTAATATGAGGAGCTGTTAAAACTTGTTTTCTTCCAACTGGCTTGTCAGGTTGAGTAAAAAGTCCTACAATTTCATAAGAACTATTAATTAATTCTTGAAATATTCTAGTTGCATAATCTGGAGTACCCATAAAAAGTATTTTTTTACTCATTATTTTTCCTTAAATTGAAGTTTTAGCTTGAAAAAGAGTTCCACTATTATGATTATCATAAAGTAAATAATCATAAGCATTTTTCAAATCAAATCCAGATGATAAATACATCTTTTTATTTCTTTTAATTAAAAAATTTGCAGCTTTTAATTTAGTAACAATTCCACCTGTTGCAAATTCTGAATTTGGATTATGTTTTACTTTAAGTTCTTCTTCATCTATAGAATTTATGATTTTTATCATTTTGGCATTTTCATTTTCATGAGGATTTGAATCATAAAATCCATCAACATCACTTAAAATTGCTAGCATATCTGCATCAAAAAAATATGCTGCATGAGCACCTAATTGATCATTATCACCAAATAAAAGCTCTTCATTTGCAATAACATCATTTTCATTTACAATAGGAACAACATTATTTTCTAATAATATTTCCATTACAGATTTTGCATTTGCTGACCTTTTACGTGAATCAAAATCATCTGCAACTAAAAGCATTTGAGCACAATTAATATTATGTTGTGCAAATCTTTTTTTATAATATTTCATTAACAAAGGTTGACCAATTGCAGCCAATGCTTGTCTATTTAAAATTTTTGTTCTATCTAAATTTAACTTAGTATTTCCAGAAGCTACGGCGCCTGAAGATACTAAAATCACTTCAAAATTTTTCTCTTTTTTTAGTTTAGCTATAAAATCAACCAAGTTATTTAGTCTATCAATAGCTAATTCAGTACCTTCTCTTAATACTGCACTACCAACTTTTATAACTAATCGTTTCATTTGTTTTGTTCCAATAAATTATAAAGTGCATAAGTAATTGATTTTGTATTTTTTCTTGTTACTGAAGAAATTGGTAATACAAAAAATGGTTTACTATTATCAAATCTTGAATAAGTTAAATCTTGAGCATAATATGGATATTCTTTATCAAAACCAAACTCATTTGATGTTGAACATTCAAGTCCAATATCTGTAATAAATTGTTTAATTTCACCTTCTAAATCTTCACCATAATATCCATCAATTTTACTTAAAGCAATTGCATAGTTTCTTCCAGCTAATTCATTTGAAAATTTAGAAACTTCTTGTTTCAATACAGTATATTGATCAAGCATAGTTCTATGATTTGCAACATCAATCATAAATAGTAAAGTTTTAGTTCTTTCAATATGTTTTAAAAACTCTAATCCTAATCCTTTACCATCAGCTGCTCCATCAATAATTCCTGGAATATCTGCCATTACAAATGAATTATAATCTCCAACTTCAACAACACCTAACTTAGGAGTTAAAGTTGTAAATTCATAATTTGCAATTTCAGGATTTGCATTTGATGTAGTAGAAATTAATGTTGATTTTCCAACATTTGGATAACCAACAAGTCCAACATCTGCAATTAATTTTAATTCTAATCTAATATTTTTACTAAGTCCTGGAAGACCTGGTTGAAAATATGTCGGTCTTTGATTTCTTGAGTTTTTAAAATGAACATTTCCAAGTCCACCTTTCCCACCTTCAAGAATTTTAACTTTTTGACCTTCTTCTAATAAATCAAGTAAAACTTCACCTGAATCATCATCAATAACTTGTGTCCCAGGTGGTACAACTAAAACTAACTCATCAGCAGATTTACCAGTCATTCTTGATCCCATACCTGCTTTACCGTTATCAGCTTTAAATAATTTTCGCCCTTTATAGTTTGATAATGTATCAGTATTAGAATCTACTAAAAAGTAAACATCTCCACCTTTTCCACCATCCCCACCATCAGGACCACCTTTTGTAACAAACTTTTCTCTTCTGAATGATGAACAACCTTGTCCACCTTTTCCCGAATGAACTACGAATCTAGCATTATCTATAAACATTTTAACCTCACCTTTGTGAAAAATAAAAAATCAATACTCTATTAACTTTTTATTTTCCATATTATACATATAAAAAAAGGGTGCTAGCAAATTTGCCAACACCCTTTTAAAAAACCAAAAAAGTTCAGAATTACGAAGCGTAAACTGAAACTTTTTTTCTTTTTTTATCTTTAATCTCAAATTTAACTACACCGTCAATTAAAGCATAAATTGTGTGGTCTTTTCCGATACCAACATTTTGTCCAACATGAACTTTAGTACCTCTTTGTCTAATAATAATATTACCAGATCTTACTACTTCACCACCATATTTCTTAACACCAAGTCTTCTACCTGCTGAATCTCTATTATTCTGCGTACTTCCTTGACCTTTCTTATGTGCCATAGTTTATCTCCTTTAACTTATTTATGCTTATGCAGCGATTTTAGTAATTCTAATTTTAGTGAAGCTTTTTCTGAAACCTCTTTTTAACTTAGAATCTTTTCTTCTTCTTTTTTTGTAAATGATAACTTTTCTGTCTCTATTTACACCTGTACCATCTAATACTACTTCTGCTTCAACTTTTGCATTTGATACAGCATCACCTGTAACTAACTCACCATTGTTTACAGCTAATACATCAGTAATTTCTAGTGTTTCTTTTGCAGCTTTACCAGTATAATCAATATCTAAAATATCACCTTCAGAAACTTTATACTGTTTTCCACCACATTTGATAATTGCGTACATTTTTTTTCCTCTAAATTAACTTCTCTTGTGTTAACTTCATTTTTATTAATGCTAACTTTATTTTGAACGTGAATAGTATCTAAAGTTAGTTTAAACTTTCTTTAAGACAATTACCTTTTATCTATAATCTGATGCAGTTGCAATACAATCAACCATAATCATCGATCCAATTGGTAATCCATTTGTTGAGATTGTACTTCTTGCTGGCTTATGATCACCAAAAGCTTCTGCAAATAATACATTAACAACACCAAAATCATCAATATTCTCTAAATATACTGATACTTTTATTACTTCTTCCATTCCACTATCTGAATCTTCTAGTAATGTTCTTAAATTTGATAATACCTGTCTAGTTTGAATTTTAATATCTCTTTCAACCATTGTACCATCTAAAGTTATAGGAACTTGCGCTGATGTATATACCAAACCATTAACTTTAACAGCAGGCGAATAAGGACCTATTGCTGAGGGTAAATTATCACTTTGAATTAATTTCATATTATTTCCTCTTTAATTTTTAAAAACTTTTTTCGTATTCTACAAAAAACAATCTAGAATAGAAATTAAACTTATAAATTAATTATAAATTATAAATTATAACTAACTAATTTCCCATGTCTTAATTGGTAAATATTATCTTTTATTTTTCTAATCATATTCACTTTTTCTCTAAACTCATAATTTTTATCATATGATATGGCAGTTAATTTATTTGTATAAAATTTATATAGTAATGTAAGTAACTCTTTATTTAATCTTTCATCATCATAATTTTCTAGTTTTTCATTTAAACTAATAGCATTTAATGAAATATTATCTATATCATTTAATAATAACTCAAATTGATTTCTATGTGTTTCAAACATTGATGAATCAACAATATCTAAAACAGCATCTAATCTTGATGGTTTTTCTAAAATTGATTTAATAATACATAATTCAGCTATATCAATTTTTGATAAATTTGCATCATCTCTTCGTTCAAAAGAATTATTACTTACTTTTACTAAGTTTTCTCGTATATTTAATTTTTGTGCAATATATCTTTTATACTCATCTTGATAAATCACACCTAATGACTGTAAATAATCATTAGCTTCTATTAAAGCTTTTTGTTTTTGTGATGGATTGTTTATTTCATATTTAGAAATAATATAATCAATTGCATAGGGAATAAAAGGTATTGGTGTTTTAAATATATTATTTAATTCTTCAGTTTTTCCATCTTTTACCATATCAGCTGGATCTATACCTTCTCCAAAGATTACAACGCCACCTTCAAACTCACTTTGAGATAACATAACTGAAGCCTTAAAAGCAGCAGCAAGTCCTGGTTTGTCTCCATCATAAGCTAATATAATTTTAGGTTCGCCTCTTCTTATAAGTGGTAAATGGTCTTTTGTTAATGCAGTTCCTAGTGTTGCTACTGCTGTGTTGAAACCTGCTTGGTGTAACATTATTACATCGAGATAACCTTCACAAACAATTAATTCATTTTTTTTATAAATAAACTCTTTTGCTAAGTGATACCCATATAAAAGTCTTGACTTATTAAATACCTTTGTTTGAGGAGAATTTACATATTTTGCATTGTGTCCAGTAATTGTTCGTCCACCAAAACCAACCATTTTCCCATTTATTCCATAAATAGGAAAAGTAATTCTTTCAATAAATCTTGAATATAATCCATTTGCACCCGTATCAATAATTCCTAAATCAATAGCATCAGGTAAATTATAATGATTTGATTTTAAATATTTAATTGTATCAGCAGATGCAGGAGCATAACCTATTTCAAATTTTTCAATTGAGAATTCTGAAATTCCCCTACTTAAAATATACTCTTTTGCTTTTTGATTATTTACAAATAATCTTTGATAAAATTTATTAACATCTTCTAATACTCTAATATCTTGTTTTTTTGTATTAACATTATCATATTCAAGATTTATATTATTCATTGAAGCTAATTTTTCGATAGCTTCTGGATAAGATAGTTTTTCATATTCCATCACAAACTTAATAGAATCACCACCTGCTCCACATCCAAAACAATGATATATTTGTTTTGCGGGACTTACTACAAAAGAAGGTGTCGATTCTCCATGAAAAGGACAACATGCTTTAAAATTAGCACCTGATTTTTTAACTTCTATAAATTGTGAAATAACATCAACAATATCAAGATTATTTTTTAAATTTTCAATTGACTCTTTTTTTATCATTTCGGATTATATCACTTTATTTTTTTATATGTACTTTTATGATAATATCACTTCTTAAAAAGATAAAGAACAAGGCTTTTAATGGATAATATAGTTTTAGAATATAGAGACCCATTGTTTAGTATAATAATACTTGTTGCACTTGTATTTGTCATATCATTTTTTGCGTATTCTTATGGAATATATAGAGAACGAATAGCACGAAAAGACTATAGAAAACTATCCCGCAGATTTGAACTTGGAAAATTAAAAGAAGAAGATTATGTACATTTATATAAAACTTATAATCTCCCTTTTGACTCAATACTTTTATTAGCTTCATCTTTTTTACATAAAGGTGATTACAATAAAGCAATTAATGTATATTTAACACTTCTAGAACATGTAAATGATAGAGTGAAAAAAGAAGAACTTTTAGAATTACTTGGAATTACATATTTCAAATGTGGTTTTTTACAAAGATCAAAAGATGTATTTATGCGAATATTAAAATTTTCTCCAAGAAATAAAAAAGCCTTAACATATTTACTAATAATCCATGAAAAATTAAAAGATTTCAAAAAAGCTAAAGAAATAACATCTTGTTTAAAAGAATTAGATAAAAATGTATCAAAAGATGAAACTTATTTAGATGCACTCATCATATTAAATGATCCTCTTTCTTCTTATGATAAAAGAATTGAACTTCTTCATAAAATATATAAAAAGGATAAAAGTATTCAAAGATTGTTTGTACAATTTTTATTACAGTTTAATAGCACATATTTTTGGAATCATCTAGAAGAATTTAACCCTAAATCATTTATTGATTTAATGTGGTATCTAAATTATGATGATATTAATTTCAAAAAAGTTTCTACAAATGATTTTTTACTTGAATTATACAATGCTAAAGGTTATTTAAATAATTTAGAGCATAGTGAAGATTTTATTTTTGATATTTTAATATTATTACATAAACATTCAAAAAAAGTAAAAGCAACTTTAGATTTTGAATTTGTATGTTCATCATGTAAACAAACACACCCTATTTATGAGAATAGATGTCCACACTGTCATAATATTTTAACTTTTAGCGTAAATCATACGCTAAGTAAATCATTAGATCAAGCTGTTCAATCATTACAATAATAAAACAAAAATCTTCTTTTGTTATTTTCATAATAAAAGATGTGCTATAATCTTGCGATTAATTATAAAATTAATAATAATGTAAAAATTAAGGAAAGTAGTACAATGAGTGATTATTCAAAATTAGAAAAGTGTTTGGATTATCAGTTTAGAGATAAAAACCTGATAATCGAAGCACTTACACATAAAAGTTTTAAAAAACCATATAATAATGAAAGATTAGAATTTTTAGGCGATGCAGTTTTAAATTTAATTGTAGGAGAGTTTTTATTTTTAAAATTTCCAAAATCTAATGAAGGTGAATTGTCAAAAATAAGGGCATCACTTGTAAATGAGACTGGTTTCACAAGATTAGCAAATGATATAAAACTAGGTGATTATATTTTTATTTCAAGTGCTGAAGAAAGAAATAAAGGAAGAACAAAAGCTTCTATATTATCAGATGCTTTTGAAGCAATCATGGGGGCGATTTATTTAGAATCTGGATTAGATGCTTTAAAACCAATTATTCTAAAATTATTAGATGAATCATATGAGAAAATAAATTTAGATGTTTTATTTTCTGATTATAAAACAGCACTTCAAGAAATTACACAAGCTAGATTTGCTTCTATTCCTGAATATAGAATTGAAGCATCTTTTGGTCCTGACCATAAAAAAGAGTTTGAAGTATCAATTTGGATTGATAATAAAACTTATGGAAAAGCAAAAGGTAAAAGTAAAAAATTAGCACAGCAAGCTGTTGCTAAAATTGCAATAGATATTTTAAAGGGTAGTGAATAATGAATACTTTTGGACATAGATTCAGATTTACCACATTTGGAGAGAGTCATGGTAAAGCCTTAGGTTGTATCGTTGATGGAGTACCAGCTGGAATAAAAATTGATGAAGAATTTATCCAAAATGAAATGGATAGAAGAAAACCAGGTAAAAACAAATATGCAACATCTAGAAAAGAAGGTGATAAAGTTGAAATACTTTCAGGTGTATTTGAAGGAATTACAACAGGTACTTCTATTTCTATGATAATTTTTAATGAAAACCAAAAAAGTAAAGATTATACAAATGTAAAAGATTTATTTAGACCAGGTCATGCTGATTTTACTTATTTCAATAAATATGGAACAAGAGATTATAGAGGTGGTGGAAGATCAAGTGCTAGAGAAACAGCTGCAAGAGTTGCAGCTGGTGCCATTGCAAAATTAATGCTTAAAGAATTAGATATTCAAGTTCAAAGTGGTATTTGTGCTATTGATGGAATTGAAGCAAAAGAGTATGATTTTTCAAGTGTTACTGAATCAGAAATATTTTCTTTAGATAAAAATATTGAACAAGAGCAAAAAGATGCTATTTTAGCAGCAAAAAATAAACACAATTCTGTTGGTGGAGTTGCTCTTATAAATGTTAAAAATGCACCCATAGGTTTAGGTGAACCACTTTATTTTAAATTAGATTCACAAATAGCAAATGCTATGATGAGTATAAATGCAGTTAAAGCTGTAGAAATTGGTGATGGAACTCTTAGCTCAAAAGTTAGAGGTTATGATAATAATGACCAAATAAGAAAAGATGGATTTAAAACAAATCATAGTGGTGGAATTCTTGGTGGAATTTCAAATGGTGATGATATTAATGTAAAAGTTTATTTTAAATCAACTCCATCAATTTTTATTAAACAAGAAACAGTAGATATTCATAACGATGAAGTTGATTGTGAATTAAAAGGAAGACATGATCCTTGTGTTGCTGTTCGTGGTTCAGTGGTTGCTGAATCAATGATGGCTTTAGTATTAGCTGATATGGCTTTACTAAATATGTCTTCAAAAATTGAAAATGTAAAAAAAGTATATTCTAAATAAAGAATAGTTTAAACCACTTTTATATATAATCAAATTCTTAAGCAACTCTTTGGTCAAGGGTTGCTTTTTTTATGTCTAATTTTTATTTATATCTATTATTAAAGTTCTTCTTTTAATTCTTCAAGTCTTGCTATTCTATCTTCTGTTGTTGGATGTGTTCTAAATAATGAACCAAATGTTGATTTTAAGCCTGAAAATGGATTAATAATAAACATATGCGCTGTTTCTTCTGTTGCATTATGTATTTGATGACCACTTCTTGCATAATTTTCCAACTTAGATAATGCACTTTGTAAAGCAGCAGGATTTCCAGTCATTCTAGCAGATCCTTCATCAGCCATAAACTCTCTACTTCTACTTACAGTCATTTGAATAATGGAAGCTGCCAAGGGCAAAAGAATAGCCATTATAATCATCATAATAGGATTTGAGTTTTGTCTATTATTTCCAAACATTGCACCAAATTGCATCATATTTGCAATCATCGCAATAGCTCCTGCAAATACAGCTGCAATAGTTCCAATTAAAATATCATAATGTTTAATATGTGATAATTCGTGAGCAATTACACCTTCAAGTTCTTTTTCATTTAACATCTCATATAAACCTGTAGTAACAGCAACTGCTGCATGTTCATAATTTCTTCCTGTAGCAAAAGCATTTGGTGTATGATCAGCTATTAAATAAACCTTTGGCATTGGTAAACCTGCTTTTTTAACAAGTTTTTGTGTAATTTGATAAACTCTATGACGCTTATCTTCTAGAGGTGTTGCATTATAATGTTTTAAAACTTGTTCATCCGAATAATAATATACATAAAAATTCATTCCTCCTGCTAATAAAAAAGCAATTAGCATACCTGAAGTTCCACCAAAAGAGAATCCAATAAATACAAATAACACTGTTAATGATGTTAGTAAAAATACTGTTTTTGCTTGTTCCATAATTTTTCCTTTTATTTATTTTATACGATAAATTTTTTGTAAATATAATTATAAATTATATTACAATTCTATTAACTTTAATTTTTTTAGTATTATACAAATATTAAACTATAAAATAAATATTTTTAAGAGAATATATTAAAAAAGAAAAAATAGATGTTATTATTTGTAAATAATAAAATAATTGTTAATTTTTCTGATGAAAACTTGTAAAAATTACACACTGCAATTGATTATCTAGAATAGTTTTTATCTTTTATAATAAAAAAAGGTTTTTTCATTTAAAATCAAGGTTACTAACTATAAAGAGATTTAATATGAAAAAATTATATATTGTAAGACATACAAATAAAGCAGAAGCAAAATCAGGTCAAGATGATTATGATAGAGAATTAAGTCAACAAGGTTTAGATGAAGCTAAGAAAATGGCTATACAACTCTCTAATAAAATTGAAAAGACAGATTTAATTGTATCAAGTCCAGCACTTAGGACAAAACAAACAGCTGAAATATTTGCTGATGTATTAGATTACAATAAATCAATTATGTATAATGAAGTTTTGTATATGGCATTTGTAAATGAATTACTTGAAACTATTTCATATACATTTGATACTGTAGAAAATATGATATTAATTGGTCATAATCCATCATTAACAGCTTTAGCAATTACATTAGTTGATTTTAAAGAAAAGTTTCAAATAGGTGGAATTATGGAAATAGAATTTGATTGTAATTCATGGATTGACATTTCAAAAGAAAATGCTAGATTAGTTTCTTATATTTATCCAGATAAGTAAATAAAAGTATAAATACTTTTATTTACCTAAACAAAATTCTCCAAACATTACATCTAACATTTGGTCATTATCGTAAGGTCTTGTAATATTAGAAATATTTTCTAATGCTTCTGTGATATGATGAGCAAAAAACTCTAATTCACCAGTATTAAGTGGTTGTATAGATTGTTTTATATGAGACAAAGTCTCTTCTACTGAAAAAACTTGTCTTTTTGAAACTAAAGTCATTTCATCATTATGTGTGTTTGAATCTAAAATAAGTTCAACTTTTTTTATAAGTGGATTAATATCTTCTTTAGTAGATAACTCTATAAAGTCACTTAATAATGATTTATCAAAATTACTTTGTAAATCAGATTTATTTATAACTTTAATAATCTCTCTTTTTTCATTATTAGATATTAACTCTATAATTTTTTCATCTTCACTATCACAAATTTTACTATTATCAAATAATGCTATTACAATATCAGATTCATTAATAGCTTCAATTGATTTTTCAATACCAATTTGTTCAATAGTATCACTAGCATCTCTAATACCTGCTGTATCAACTATTTTAATAATATGAGTTCCTATTTTAACAGACTCTTCAATAGTATCTCTAGTTGTTCCTGCAATATCTGAAATAATAGCTCTATCATAGTTTAAAAGCTTGTTAAGAAGTGAAGACTTACCAACATTAGGCTTACCTATGATTGCAACTTTAAAGCCTTCAATCATTCCTTCACGTCTTTTACTAGCTTCTAATGTATTTGTAAGTTTTACAATAATTTTTTCCATCTTACTTTTAATCTGTTCAAAAATATCTGATGGTAAATCATCTTCTGCATAATCAATTGAAACTTCTGTATAAGCTAACATAAATAATAAATCTTCTCTAATATCATTTACAAAAGTAGTTAATTCACCTTTTAACTGTCGTGCTAACAACTTAACAGCATCTTCGCTTCTTGCTTCTATTATCTTAGCAATTGCTTCAGCTTTAGTTAAATCAATTTTATTATTTAAAAAAGCTCTCTTTGAAAATTCGCCAGGATTGGCAAATCTAGCACCAAGTTTTAGTGTCTCATTAACAATCATATTTGCAATTGCAAAACCACCGTGACATTGAAACTCTACTACATCTTCACCTGTAAATGAATATGGAGCTTTAAAATAAATAATAAGTGCTTCATCAATTACTTCATCTTCAACACTATATAAAGAAGACAAAGATGCTAGTCTTGGTTTTAGATTTGTTCTTTTTGTAATTTTAGAAGCAATACTTAGTGCATTTATTCCTGAAAGTCTAACTATAGAAATTGAGCCTATTCCATTTGCTGTAGCAATAGCTACAATAGTACCATCATCAAACATTATTGCTCTTTACTTCTGTACTCATTTACAAGTACGTATTTATCGCCTCTAACATTTGTTTTTACAGCAACATATTTATTTGGAAACTCTTCTCTTAATTTTTTAAGTGCAATATGAACTAAAATACCATCTAAAGGTTTAGTTTTAAAAGTACCTTTTTCTTTTATTATTTCAATTACTGGCTCTAAATATGCATAAATTGAAGCTTCTTGATTTTTAAGAAATTCTGCAACTTCAAGTCTTAACATTAATCCATATTTTTCATTAATCCAGTTAAATAAGATATAAGATAAGGCCTTATATCTATAGCCTTCTTTTCCAATTAATAAAGCACAATCTTTACCTGTAAACTCTATATATAATGTTTCTTCATCATAAAAATCTATTTTTATATTATCAATTGAATAACAAGTATTTTTAAATAATGAATCTATACCAATTCTAATTTCATTAATAATTTCTTCTTTAGATTTTTTTACAACAATTGAAGACATTTCAGTTTGAGTCTTTTCTTCATTATAAAAGTTTTCAAATATTTTATTCTTTGAAGTATCTTTTGGAACTTCATTTAAAATAGTTTTCTCTTTTGTTTTATTAGTATTTTTTGCTTTTTGGTCATTTTTATTTGAATTTTCAATTCTAGTAGAAACTTCTTCTATATTTATATCTTTTTTTCTAAATGTATGTTTTGTAGATTTCTTTTCATATTTATTACAATCATTTTTGTAACAAACTTTTATAATTGCTGTTTTTTTTCCAAAGCCAAGGAATCCCTTGCTTGGCTGTTGGATAACATCAATATCTAATTCAGTAATTGAACATTTAAAATCAGCTGTAGCTAATTCGTAAACTTCCTCTAAACATTTAGCTTCAAATTTTTTCATTATAAATCCCTATTGTTTCTCAGCTCTTTTTCTTTCAAATACTTTATTTATATAATACTGTTGTGAGATTGTAAATAAGTTATTCACGAACCAGTATAATGTAAGTCCAGCTGGGAACCATAAGAAGAAGAATGTGAAAATAACTGGTAACATTTGGAATATTTTCTTTTGCATTTCATCTTGCATAGTATTTGGTGTAATTTTTTGTTGTAAGAACATAGTTGCACCCATTAAAATAGGTAATACAAAATATGGATCCATTTCAGCTAAATCATGTACCCAGAACATCCAAGGTGCACCTTTTAACTCAATTGCATTTAATAAAACTCTATAGATTGCAAAAAATACAGGAATTTGTAAAATTAATGGTAAACATCCACCCATTGGGTTGGCACCATGTTTTTTATATAATTCCATCATATGCATTGATTGTTTTTGTTTGTCATCTTTATATTTAGCTTGAATATCTTTCATTTTTGGTGCTAAATCTTTTAATTTTTGCATAGATACCATACCTTTGTATGATAAAGGATAAAGTACTAATTTAATTAAAATAGTTAATGCAACAATTGTCCAACCCCAGTTTCCAATATAACCTTGTAAAAACTGTAATAATAAGAACATTGGTTTAGCAATAAATGTAAAGAAACCATAATCAATAACATCAGTTAATTCAGGATTTAAAGCTTCTAAATCTCTATGATTTTTAGGTCCCATAAAACCAGAAAAACTAATATTATTTCCACCATGAATAAATGCTTGAACATTAGATTCTGAATCAGGCATTAAAGAAACATTTAAAGAATTATCAAAATTATAAATAACACTTGTATAATATCTATCAAAATTAGAGATAAATTTTGCACCTGTAATATCTTTAGTATTTTCTAAGTCACCATCATGAATTGTTTCTAATGTGCTATCATTTAATTTTGCAATAAAACCATGAACTGCGTACATATCAGCTAATACATTTGGTCTAAAACCATTTGTAATAAAGAATTGTTTATCATTTGTAGAAGTAACATTTAAATCATAATGTCCATCAGGATAAATAGTAAACTTTTTAGTTAAAACTGTATTACTTAAAGTTTGAGTTAACACTAGTTCTTGAACACTAGTTGTTGCATCAACACTTGAAGAACTAGCAATAGTTGAAACTTTAAAAGCTTCTGTATTTAAGTTTCTATCTGCGAATCTAACCTCTAATGGTCTTAATTGATTAGCTTCAAATAATTTGATTTGATTTAAATCTTCATCTTTATATTTTTCTTGAGTTAAAGTTACTTGTGCAACTCTACCTAAAGTATCAATTTCAATTATATTTTTAGCTGTTTTAATAACAGAAACTATTTCAGAACTAGTAATTGCTTTTGGTGATAATGAAACAAGTGAATTTCCATTTACATCTGTTGTTACCATTTTATTTGATGTTGTATTTACATCAGGAGCACTATTTTGTTTTTGAACTTGCTCTTGTTTAGCTTGTGCTGCTTTAGCTTCTTGCTGCGGTTTTAATACTAAAAACTCATAAGCAATAAAAAATACAAAAACAACTACTGTCATTATTAACATTCGTTTTTGCATACCATTATTTTGATTCATATTGTTCATTCTTCTCTTTCCACTCCCGGTTTTTAACTACAAAATATTTGTTGTTTTTTGCTGGTACATACCAGTAGATTATTTTGATTTTTTCAAAATTTACATTTTGAAGTTTGTTCAACTTTATTACTGGATAGTCTATTCCTCCAGCAAAAAGTTGATTACATTTTAATACGCGTGTTATTGTAAAATAAATAGCCTTAAAAAATGTATTATTATCAAGTTGCCACAGGGCATATTGTGAACAAGTGGGATAATATCTACAAGATCCAAATGAAATTACGCTTAAATACCTTTGATAAAATTTAATTAAGTATTTAAAAATTATCTTCATTTTAGTAATTCAAGTCTTTTTAGTGCAAAATCAAAATCTTTTTTTAATTGTAAAAAACTTTTATCATGTATTGTATTTTTAACAACAAAAATATATTTACCTGATTTGATTTGATTTTCATATGTAGCAAATAAAGCTCTCATTCTTCGTCTAGCTTTATTTCTTAAAACAGCATTCCCAACTTTTTTTGAAGTTACAAAAGCAGCTTGTAAGTTGTTATTAGAACCAAAAAAAGCGATAAATGATGACGTATGCCATCGTTTATCGCTTTTATATAGTTTATTAAAATCTCTCGAGCTATTTAGTCGATATCTTTTACTTAAACAGCTAATCTTTTTCTACCTTTAGCTCTTCTTGCTTTGATAACTTTTCTACCATTTTTAGTAGCCATTCTGATTCTAAAACCATGCGTTCTCTTTCTAGGAGTGTTATGCGGTTGATATGTTCTTTTCATGTTAGTAGTTCCTCTATGTATATTCACTAATTAAGTTGGGGATTATAGTTAAATGAAGCTTAAGTATTCTTTAGTTTTATGTATTTTTTTATTTTTTTAATGAAATTAGTATAAGCATACTTATAAAAAGCATACTTATACTTCAATATTATAATCACTTATTAATTAAGTATATTTACAATTACCTCATCATTTACTACATCAAATTCTACTTTTGAACCTTCTGTTATTTTATCTTCAAGAATTAAATCAGCAAGTCTATCTTCAACAATTTCATAGATTGCTCTTTTAAGTGGTCTTGCTCCATAAACGGGGTCAAATCCTGCTTTTGCAACATATGCTTTTGCATTTGCAGTTAAAGAAATATGAATATCTTTTTGTTCTAATTTTTCTTTTATAGTATTAAACATAATATCTACAATATTTGTAATTGCTTCTAAGTTTAATTGTTCAAAAATTACAATATCATCAAGTCTATTTAAAAACTCTGGTTTAAAATATGATTTTAAATCATTTAATACTTCTTTTCTTCGCTCTTCTTTATCAGAAATTTCAATAATCTTAGCACTTCCGATATTTGAAGTTAAAATAATGATAGTATTTTTAAAATCAATAGTAACACCTTTGTTATCTGTTAATCTTCCATCATCAAGAACTTGTAATAAAATATTAAATACATCAGGATGAGCTTTTTCAATTTCATCAAATAATATTACAGAATAAGGTTTTCTTCTAACTGCTTCAGTTAACTGTCCACCCTCATCATATCCAACATACCCAGGAGCTGCACCAATTAATCTTGAAACTGCGTGTTTTTCCATATATTCACTCATATCAAATCTAAGTAATGATTTTGGATCATCAAATAAGAATTTAGCAAGAGTTTTAGCAGCTTCTGTTTTACCAACACCTGTAGGTCCTAAGAACATAAATGAACCAATAGGTCGTGAATCATCACTTAAACCTGCTTTATTTCTTTTAATTGCTCTTGAAATTGCTTTTAAAGCTTCATCTTGCCCTACTACATCTTGTTTTAATACTGATTCAACTTTTAAAACTTTTTCTTTTTCTGAATCCATCATTTTATTTACAGGAATTCCAGTCCATCTTGAAACAATACTTGCTATTGCATCTTCGTCAACAGAATTTCTAAGAAGTGTTCCTTCTTTTTGCATTCTATTCCATTTTTCTTCATTCTCTTTGATTTTAGCTTCTAAACTTGGAATTTCTCCATATTCAATAGAAGCTGCTTCTTCAAATTTTGATTCTCTTTTTGCTCGTTCTGCTTTTGTTCTTAACTCATCAATTTTTACTTTTAAATCACTTGCTGCGTTAAAAGTTTGTTTTTCATTTTCAAATCTTGCTTCAAGATTTTGTCTTTCTTCACTTAAATTTGCAAGCTCTTTTCCTATTTCTTCTAATCTTTCATCATTCTTTTTACTTTTTTCCATTTTTAGAGCTTCTTTTTCTACGTTAATAGTTTGAATTTCTCTTTTTAATTTTGAAAGAACAGTTGGTTCTGATTCTATTTGCATTTTTAACTCTGCTGCTGCTTCATCAATTAAATCTATAGCTTTATCAGGTAAAAATCTATCTGTTATATATCTATTTGATAATTTTGCTGCTGCTATTAGAGCTGAATCATTAATAGTTACATTATGATGAGTTTCTAATTTTTGTTTAATACCTCTTAAAATTTGTAAAGCTTCATTAACACTTGGTTCATCTACGTTTACAGGTTGGAATCTTCTTTGCATTGCTGTATCTTTTTCAAAATACTTTCTATACTCTTTTAAAGTTGTTGCCCCAATAGTATGTAATTCACCACGTGCTAAACTTGGTTTTAAAATATTTGCTGCATCCATAGAACCTTCAGAAGCACCTGCTCCAATTATTGTATGAATTTCATCAATAAAAAGTATAATATTTCCAGCTTTTTTAACTTCATCAATTACAGATTTTAATCTATCTTCAAATTCACCTCTATATTTTGCTCCTGCTATTAGTGAACTCATATCGAGCGTAACTACTCTTTTATTTAATAAACTTGTAGGAACATCTTTATTTACAATTCTTTGAGCTAAGCCTTCTGCAATTGCTGTTTTACCAGTTCCTGGTTCTCCTAATAATATAGGATTGTTTTTTGTTTTTCTAATCAGGATTTGCATCATTCTTGTAATTTGTTCATCTCTACCAATTACGGGATCTAGTTCTCCATCAATAGCCATTTTATTTAAATCAATTCCATATTTATTTAAAGCTTCTAAGTTATCATCACTACTTGCACTATCAATAGTACTTCCAGCTCTCATAGCTTCAAGCTCTTTTGCGGCTTCTCTTAAATCTATATATTTACCTAATACTTCTTTTAACTCTTTTGAATCAAAATTTGCAATAAGCCATGAATCAATAGCAATAAATTTATCACCAAGTTTCGCTGCTTGTCCTTCAGCTTTTTCTATACTTCTAACTACATTTCTTGATAATTTTATAGTCTCTTTAGTTACAGAAGATACTGCTGGTAATTTTGAAGCATGTGACTTAGCTTCTAATTCAATTGCTGCTTTATCCACATTCATTTTATTTAATAATTGGTTTAATACAGAGTTTGTATTTGTTAATAAAGCCCAAAGTAAATGGATTACTTCTACTTCTTGATTTTTATTATGTAAGGCCAAAGCAATAGATGAATCTATCGTTTCACTTAATTGGTTTGTTAGTTTCTCAAATAATTTATTCATTTAGCACTCCTTTAGTTTAACTGCTAATAAAATTATAGCACCTTGAGTGCTTGTTTGTCAAGTGTTTTTAATAAAAAAATTTAAAGCACCTTTTTATTAAAGATAATATACTATTACAAAAAAATAGGATTTTATATGTTATGTGGTATTGATGAGGCAGGTCGGGGACCTTTATCTGGACCTTTAGTTGTTGCTGGAGTTGTCATAAAAAAAGAAGTTAAGGGATTAAATGACTCAAAAAAATTAAGCCAAAAGAAAAGAGAAGAGTTATTTCCTCTTATTATTGAAGCTTGTGATTATCATATAGTATTTAAAAGTGCCAAAGAAATTGATGAAAAAGGTTTAAGCTATTGTTTAAAGTCTTCTATTGAAGAAATTATGAAAAATGTAAAAGCAGATGAATATCTAATGGATGGAAATACTTCATTTGGCATAAGTACTTTACAACATAAAATAAAAGCTGATGCAACAGTTGAACAAGTAAGTGCTGCTTCAATTCTTGCAAAAGTTAGTCGAGATAGATATATGTGTGAAATCTCTCCCAAATATCCAAACTATGATTTTGACAAACATAAAGGCTATGGAACAAAAGCCCATGTTGAAAAAATCAAAGAGTTTGGAAGGTGTGAAGAACACCGATATACTTTTAGGCTCAAAGCCTTAGGTGAAGAAAAAATTGGTACTCAAAAGAACTTATTTTAAGTTGTTTTGAGTTACTTTGATACTTTCCCAATATGTTCTTCAACTGATTTGACTTTGCCTTCAATTCTATTATCACAATCTTTTCTAATATCAAAAGTTAATGTAGAATAAACTCTTTTGCAACCTATTTCTTCTAGTTTGTTATAACACTTCTCAATCAAATCTAAAGCTTGACGTAATGTATTTGTTTCGATATTCGTAGCCATTGATGTTAATTGATATTTAAAACCACTGTCTCTTATAATTTGTATAATCTCTGATACTTCTTTGCTTTTACTTTTGTTTTCACTATTATCTAATGGAAACATTGCCATATTTAATAATACACTCATTTTATGCCCTTTTATTAATAATTTATACTCTACTGAAATAATTCAGAATATTATAGTCTTTTAATCCCTTATAATAAATATAATAAGTTTTAAATAAAAATTTCAAGAAAATATTGTATATATTATAAAATGAAAATTCAACTATTTTTTAATATAATTTGATAAAATATACTTACATAAATAAAAAGGAATATAAATGCAAATAACTGTATCACCAGAGGTAATATTATCTCAACTTGGTTACTCTAAAAGTGATTCATCATTACAACAAGCAGAAAGAATGATCTCATCTACAGATAATTTTGATAAATTTTCAAAACACATTTTATCGCTTAATGACAATTTAAAAAAAATGAATGCATATGTTGGATTATCAAATAAAACAGACTATTTAAAAATCAAATGTGACGAAAACGATGCAGCTGAAGTTCTAAAAGGATTTCACGAAGAAGTTTCAAATTGGGCAAATAAATACAATGTAAAACTTCAACAATTAGATAAAAAACCTATTTATTATATTTTGGGAACAGTTTAAAATATTTTTCTATAACTATGACAATAAGGCACCTTTTGGTGTCTTTCATAGTAATTTTGATGATAATCTTCAGCTTCATAAAATGGAACCATCTCATATACTGATGTTGCTACTTTAAAACCTTTATTAGTTAATTCTTTAATAACATTTTCAATCATTTCTTTTTCATCTAATCATCTTTTTTCATTTACTAATTATTAACTGATTATTAAATAATTACAATTATAATTAACTTACTAAAACAAAGGTTATCAATGAAAATCTCTCAGTTAAAACTAATTTTAACTACATCACTTTTACTTACACTTTTTTTCAATTTCTCTTTTTTTAAAAATCTATTAGGCAATTATGGCTTTGAAAATATGAATGCTATTTATATACTTTCAATTGCTATTGTTTTATATGCTTTATTGGTATTTTTATTTACTCTTTTTTCTTCAAAATATACAACAAAAGCTATTTTGATTTTAATACTTATTGTTTCATCTGTTTGTGCTTATTTTATGGATACGTATCATTTGGTCATTGATGTTGAAATGATTAGAAATACTCTTCAAACAAATTTATCAGAATCCTCTGATTTATTTAGTTTAAAATTATTGGCTTATATTATATTTTTAGGATTAATACCTTCTTTTTTAATATATAAAATGAAGATTTCATACAAACCTTTTAAAAAAGAGTTATTTTCTAAAGTAAAAACACTTATTCTTTCTTTACTTGTTATTATCTTAGTTATATTATCTTTTAGTAAATTTTATGCATCATTTTTTAGAGAGCATAAACCATTAAGATATACAGTAAATCCTATTTATTGGATGTATAGTGTAGGAAAATATATAAGTAAAACGGCTAGTTCTGGTCCTATTATTATGAAAGAAATAGGAAAAGATTCAAAGGTAATAGAAGAACAAGATCATAAAAAAGAGTTAATTATTATGGTTGTAGGTGAAACTGCAAGAGCGGATAGATTTTCTTTAAATGGATATGAAAAAGAAACTAATCCATTATTAAAAAAAGAAGAAATAATAAATTTCTCCAATATGTCTTCATGTGGTACTTCAACAGCTGTTTCTGTTCCTTGTATGTTTTCAGTATTTGATATTGATGATTATGATTATAAAAAAGGTGTTTCTACAAATAATATTGTTGATGTATTAAAAAATACAAAAGATATAAATATTTTATGGAGAGATAATAACTCATCTTCAAAAGGTGTTGCACTTAGAGTTGATTATGAAGATTATAAAACACCTAAAACAAATACAATCTGTGAAAATGGAGAATGTAGAGATGAAGGAATGATTGTAGGGCTTGATGAATATATTAAAAAACATAAAAATGAAGACATATTAATCATCTTACACCAAATGGGAAATCATGGACCTGCTTATTATAAAAGATATCCAAAAGAGTTTGAAAAATTTACTCCCGTTTGTAAAACAAATCAACTAGAAGATTGTACAAAAGAAGAAGTTAGTAATGCTTATGATAATGCGATTTTGTATACTGATTATTTTTTATCAAAAGTTATTAACTTTTTAAAACCATATTCTAATACTCATGAAACTGCTATGCTTTATATGAGTGATCACGGTGAAAGCCTAGGTGAAAATGGACTATATTTACATGGAATGCCTTATTTTATGGCTCCTGAAGAACAAACACATATTCCAGCTATTTTATGGTTGGGTGATGGTGATATGAGAAATGATTATGATATAAATAAATTAAAATCTATTTCAAATAAAAAGTTTTCACATGATAACCTTTTTCATACCTTACTTGGTTTATTTGAAGTAAATAGTGAAGTTTACAAAAAAGATATGGATATTCTTTATGACTCAAAAATCGATTAATTTTCAGATTATAATCACCGCTATTTTATTAATAGTGGTGATTTCACTTTTTGAGTTAACAAATCTCGATATATTTATTCAAAACTATTTTTATAATTTTGATACTTCAAAATGGATACTAGATAAAAATGAACCTATATTAAAGTTTTTACTTTATGATGGATTAAAAAAAGCATTAATATTATTTGCTGTTTCAATTCTTTTTATGCTTATTTTCTTAAGAAAAAATAAAACAATTGAAAAATATAAAAAAGGCTTAATTATTGTTTTATTATCTGCTATTATTGTTCCTATTACAATTGGTTCATTAAAAGCTGTTTCAAATACTCCATGTCCTAAAAACATTGAATTTTTTGGAGGAAATTATCCAAATATCAAAGTTTTTGATTCATATCCTTCAAATTTTGTACAAGAGAAAAAAGCAAAGTGCTGGCCTGCTGGTCATGCTTCTGGTGGTTTTGCATTGTTATCTTTATTTTTCTTATTTAAAAAGAGAAAGAATAAAATTTTAATTGTTTCATTTTCTTTTGTTTTAGCTTGGAGTATGGGATTATATAAAATGCTAATTGGTGATCATTTTTTAAGTCATACAATTATTACTATGCTTATTGCGTGGATTGAAATTTTAATTATTGCTAAAATCATATATAAATATAAAGGAAACAAAAGTGAGAAATCAACCTAAATACAACTTTTTTAAAAATACAACATATGCACTAAAAGGATTAAAAGATTTACTGAAAACTGAGAGTTCATTTAAAATTGAATTACTTATAGTTATTTTATTAATTCCTATAATCATCTTTATTGATACAACAATAACAAACAAACTAATAATGTTTATTACTCTTATGCTTATGCCACTTATGGAAGCTTTAAACAGTGCAATTGAAAGAGTTGTAGATTTAGTAACGCTAAAACACCATGATATGGCAGGACGTGCTAAAGATGCAGGAAGTACCGCTGTATTTTTTAGTATTGTAATATTTGTTGTTTCTTGGAGTACTATTTTATTTAATCTATGATTTGAAATACCCTAAATAGTTCAAATACATTTAGGATATTTTAAATTTATATTCTACTTTTGAAAATCAAGTGATACAGAATTTACACAGTGTCTTGTATTTTTAGCTGTAAAGCCCTCACCTTCAAATACATGACCTAGGTGTCCACCACAGTTACTACAAACTATTTCTACTCTTCTTCCATCTTTATCTGGTACTCTTTTTACTGCATTTTCTAAGTTATCATCAAAACTTGGCCATCCACATCCTGAAGAAAATTTACTGTCTGATCTGTATAAAGGTGTATTACATTTTTTACATATAAATGTTCCTTCTTCTTTAAAATCGTTGAACTTTCCAGTAAAAGGCATTTCTGTACCTTTGTTTTCTATTACTCTTATTTCTTCTTCTGTTAATTTATTAAAACTCATTTTTTTTCCTTTTATGAAACTATAAATTCTTTTTGAATTAATACTTTATCTTCATACAAAATTTTCCCTAGGAATTTATCCCCTATTTCAAATTTTCCAACACCTTTTGGAGTTCCTGACATTATAATATCACCATCTTCAAAACTTAAAAAAGTATTAGCTTCTTTTATTATTTCAGAAGGTTTATTTATCATCATTGAAACATTTCCATCTTGTTTTAACTCACCATTTATAAATAATTGTATTGATAGTTTATTAATATCACCATTAAAAGCTTTAAACTCTGAAAAAACAGCTGCTCCATCAAAAGCTTTTGCTCTCTCCCATGGTAGACCTTTTGTTTTTAGTTTCGTTTGAATTTCTCTTAATGTTAAATCTAAACCAAAACTAACTGCTACTATTTGATTTTTTTCTAGTACAAAAGAAATTTCTGCTTCATAATGACAAGATTCATTTCCTTTTGGAAAAACTAAAGTATTTGAGATTGCTGAATTTGGTTTTATAAAAAAAACCATTTCATCTGGTGTTTCATTGTTTAGTTCGGCTATATGTTCTGTATAGTTTCGACCGATACAAAAAACTTTTGAAGGATATATCTCTTTATTATCTATTAATATTTTATTCATTTTTTTCTTAACCTCTTTTCATAATTATAACTATTCATTTTATCAAAATAGTCATAATTACTAAGAGTTAAACTGCTAAATAAATTACTTTTTAGAAAAAAAGTTATCTAGTGAGAATTTACCAGCTCCAAATGAAGCAAAGATTCCTAAGAATAATAAGAAATATAATGGTATTTCAAAACCATTATCACCTGAACTAAATCCATTACCAATATGTACAGTTAAAATTGCAACAACCATTGTTCCAATTAATGGTAGAGAAATAACTCTTGTTAATAGACCAAGTGCTAATAAAACAACTCCAAGTGTTTCAACAGTAGCTGAAATATAAACATTTAATAAAGGAAAAGGAATACCTAAAGTTCCATACCACGCAGCAGTATCTTCTATACTTTTCCATTTATTTAATGCAGGTTCAAAAAAACCATAAGCTATTACAAGTCTTGCAAGTAATAAGAATATACTTTGAAAGTTTTGTAGAATTTTTTCTGAAATATTATTGATTTTGTTAATCATAATCTGTCCTTTATGCTAATTAATATTCCAAATTATATAAAAACAATATTTACTTATTGTGTAGTAAATAAACTTTTATTAATATTTTTCTAACAGATCATTTATAATAACAGAAGTTATCCCCCAAATAGTTTCACCTTCATATTTGTAAACCCAAACTTTATGCCTTTTATTTCCCCATGGTTTTTTATACATTAATGGTAAACCTAATTCATCTGCTGGAAAATAAATCTCTTTTTCACCTTTATCATTTATTTTATAAGGATGTATTTCATGGGCTAATGTATATTCTGTAGCTTGTGTATTTTTGAAAAAAGATATAGGAATTAACAAAGTTTTTTCTACTTCATTTTTATCTACAATCATTTTTTTTAATACTTTTTTCTTTATTTTTGCAACAAAAGGCTCAATAATTGCTCCAATTGGTGCAACATAAGTATCAAGTCTTCCAATTATTTTAATGTCTTTTGCTTTTATTCCTAACTCTTCATAGGTTTCTCGAAGAGCTGTTTGCTTAAAGTTTTTATCAATTCCTTTTTCAAATCCACCACCTGGGAAACAAATATCTCCACCTTGTCTAATATGCGCTGCTCTTTTTTGAAAAAGTAAGAAATACTCACCTTTTATTTTAATAAGTGGTATTAACACAGCTGAATTAAAAAATCTATCTCGTCCTAATACTCCAGGTCTTTTGGGTAAATTAAGTGCTAATTTTTTTATATTTTCTTTTTTCATTATTTTATCTTTATTGATTTGATTGCTTGAATCATAGTTCTTATAATTCTTGTTAAATCTTCTTCTTTTATAGTATATGAAACTATTGAATAAATTAACTTACCAAAAGGTCTTATCCATACACCATTTTTAACACAATAGTCTTGTATTTCTTGGGCATAGCAGTCATCTTCTAATTCAATAACTCCAATTGCTCCTATATTTCTAATATCTTTTACCAAAGTTAATTCTTTAGCATTTTCTAACTCTTTTGTAAATATTTCTTCAATTCTTTGAACATTTCTTTTCCAAGAACCCTCTTCTAATAAATTTAAACTTTCAATTGCTACACTACAAGCTAATGGATTTCCCATAAAAGTTGGTCCATGCATTAAAATACCAAGCTGTGAATTACTAATTGTATCTGATATTTTTTTTGATGTAATCATCGCAGCCATTGTCATATAACCACCTGTTAAGCCTTTTCCAACTGTCATAATATCAGGTTTAATATCTGCCCATTCACAAGCAAACATTTTACCTGTATGACCAAATCCTGTTGCTATTTCATCAGCAATTAATAAAATATCATATTTAGTACACAATTCTCTAGCTTTTTTCAAGAAATCAGGATTATAAATCCTCATTCCTCCCGCACCTTGAACAATTGGTTCTAGAATAAAACCAGCAACTTCGTTATGATGTTTTTCAAATGTATCTTCCAAAGCTTTTAAAGACTCCGAACAATCAGCATCAAAGCCAAGTTTTGGTGCTTGTGTAAAAATATGCTTTGGTAAATATGAACCATAAATACTATGCATTGAATTATCAGGGTCACATACACTCATGGCAGCTAATGTATCTCCATGATAAGCATTTTTTAGTGCTATAAACTTATATTTTTTAAGTCCCTTTGCTTCTTGATATTGAATTGTAGTTTTTAAAGCAACCTCAACAGATACAGAACCACTATCACATAAAAACACACTATTTAGTCCTGTAAGTTTTGCTAGTTTTTCACAAAGTATTGATGCTTTTTCATGTGCAATTCCACCAAACATAATATGTGGCATAATATCTATTTGTGATTTTAAAGCCTCATTTAATCTTGGGTTATTATATCCATGGATAGCACTCCACCACGAGCTCATACCATCAATTAATTCTTCACCTGTTTGTAAAAAAATACTAGTTTTATTAGTAGATTTTACAGGAAGAAGTTCATTCCTTGAAGGAAGCGAATTATATGGATGCCAAACGTGTTTTTTATCTATTTCTAACCAATTCAAATATTGTCCTATCTTCTAAAATTATCTAAATATTATAGCAAAAGTTAATTCATATCCTTATAATTAGAAGAAATTCTATGCTCAATAAAAGTAACAAAATCTAAAAATAAAAGATTTGGTGTTTTAGCTTTATTATAGATTAATGAAAATTCTCTTTTAAATGAAATATTAATAAGTTTTATTTCAAAAAGTTCTTTTTCTTTTAATTCTTTATTTACGACAACTCTTGATATTGCAGTTATTGTATCAGTATTATCTAGGACAATTTTTTTTATCTCTTCAAAGCTATTAAGTTGCATGAAAATATTTAAATCCAAAGCTTTTGCACCTAAACAATCTATAAATATCTCTTTTGTTCCTGAACCTGATTCTCTTAAAATCCATTTTTTATCTATTGTATCAACATATTTATTTTTAGGATATTTTTCATCTGATGTTACAATTATTAATTCATCATCACATAAGTGTTTTTTTATGATATTAGAATGACTTAGATTGGTTTCAATTAGTCCAATATCAATATTTCCTTCTACTACTTCATTTATAATACGTGTTGAATTAAACGAATCAATTTCAAAAGAAACTTCAGGATGTAATGTCAAAAAATCATAATATATATCTGGCATAATATAATTTGAAATTGTTTTACTTGCACATATTTTTAATGTTCCTGCTAATTTATTTTTTTGGAAAATTGTTTGAGCATCTTTTAGAGCTAAATAATGTTCATAAGTTTGCTCTTTAAAATATCGCCCTCTTTCATTTAAAATAAGTTTTTTACCAATTCTATCAAATAGCGTTTCATTTAGTTTTTCTTCTAATGATTTTATTGCTAAAGAAATTGCTGATTGGCTTATATTTAATTCTTTTGCTAAATTTGTTACTTGTGGTTTCTCACAAAGGTGATAAAAAAAGTTTAATTCTTTGAATGTCATATTTTTCCTTATTAAAAATATTAATGATTATATTATATTTAATATATTTTACTAATTAAATTTAAAAGCATATACTTACAAAAAATAAAGGGAAACAATGAAAATAAAGAATAACTTAATCTATGGTTTAATAATTTTAGGAATTTTTACTGAAATTTCAGTATTAAGTACACAAATTGAAGTAATAAAACAAATACATATTAGTCCATTAATTATTGCTATTGTATTAGGTACAGTTTTATCACATCTTTTTAAACATAGTTTTAAAGAATATTTAAATGATTCTATTAATTTTAGTACGAAGTACGTTTTGAGATTTGGTATTATTTTATATGGATTTAGATTAACTTTACAAAACTTAACAGAAGTAGGATTAGAAGGTTTAATATTTGCTATTTTTATTGTATCAAGTACCTTTATCATAGGTTATATAATAGGTACAAAATTTCTAAAAATGGATAAAGAAATCACAATTTTAACGAGTGTAGGAAGCTCAATTTGTGGAGCCGCTGCTGTATTAGCAACAGAATCTGTTATAAAAACACCTGCTTATAAAAGTGCAGTTGCTGTTTCGACTGTAGTTATTTTTGGAAGTATTGCAATGGTTTTATATCCGCTTTTATATGAATATAATGTTTTCAATCTTGATTTAAATACATTTGGTATTTATATAGGTGGAACTTTACATGAAGTAGCTCACGTAGTTGCAGCAGGAAATGCAGTAAATACAGATGTAGCAAATAGTGCTGTAATTGAGAAAATGATAAGAGTTATTTTACTTGCACCATTTTTAATTGTTTTAAGTTTCTTTTGGATGAAAAATGATTCAAAAGAAGGTGGAAAAGCTGTAAAAAGAAAAATTGTAATACCTTGGTTTGCTGTAATCTTTTGTGTAGTAATTTGCTTTAATTCTTTTGGATTTATATCTGGAAAATATATTGAAGTAATCAATGATTTTGATACTTTCTTATTAACAATGGCAATGTTTGCTTTAGGTTTACAAACACATATTTCAAAATTTAAAGAAGTAGGAGCTAAACCATTTTACTTAGCATTTATTTTATTTATTTGGTTAATATTTGGTGGAGTAAATGGCTTAGAGTTTATTATGAATGCGATGGCATAGTATTAAATTATTTTCAAAACTATAATTACTTTACCTAGGTAAGGTGATTATAGTTTCTAAACCTTTATATTCTATATCTTCATATATATATTTTCTATTTAATGATTCTATTTTTCCATTCATATGTTTTGTAATAATCTCTTCACACATATATAATGCAATTCCTATCCCTTGAGATCTATGTTTAGTAGTAAAATAAGGTTCATAAACCTTTTGCAATAATTCCTCTTTAATTCCACCTGCATTATCTTTTATTTTTATAAGTACTTTATCCTTATCTTTGCTTATATCTAGAAAAATAATTCTTAAATAATTTTCTTTATTACCAAAAGCATCCTTAGAATTATTAAGAATACTCATTATAACTTGAATTAATTCATTCTCAAAAGCTACAATATTTATATTTTCAATATTTTTTATTATTTTTATATTTTTATATTTTAATTTAGAATCTAATAAATCTAATGTTTTATTGCAACACTCAAATATTGAAAATTCCTCTTTATCTCTAGTAGGTTTAAAAAAGTCTCTGAAATCATCAATAGTAGTTGAAAGGTCAGTTGCAGAACTAATTATTGTATCTAATGTTTCTAATAAAAATTTGTCTTCTAAAATAGCAAGTTCTTTTTTAATTTTTAAACCACTTGAAGCTGTAGTTATCAACGATAAAGGCTGTCTCCATTGATGAGCAATATTTTCCATCATCTCACCAATAGCTGCCATTTTGGATTGCTGAGATAAGATTCTATCTTTTTTAATATTTTCATCAACAGCTTTTTTAATTCTAAGCTCTAATTCATTATTAATAGATATTAATTCTTTTGTTTTTTTATCAACTTTTATACTTAAAGATTTATTCATTTTACTTAAAAGTCTTTGTCTATATAAAATAGCTAATAATATTAGAGAAATAACTGCTACTATTTCCCAAATAATCATAAAGTTAAACTCTTTTTCATATTGAAGACTTAACCATTTATTTAAAATAGCTTCTTTTGTATCTTTATCAATATACATAACTAATTTATTTAAAATTTTACTTAGAGTTTTTTCATCTTTTGATACTCCAATTCTAAGAACAGAACGTTCATCAAGCTTTCCTGATATTTTCAAACCATCTATCAATTCAGTTTGTAATTTGTACCATATAGTTGCATTTGTTCCAATATATGCGAATACCTCTTTATTCTGCACTTTTTGTAAACCCTCTTGTAAATTTGAAACTCCAATTAAGTTTATATTCTTATATTTATTTTTTACAATATCAAAAATAGAAAAATCTTTTATCACTGCAATTTTTTTATTATGTATATTTTTAACATCAGAAATAAAAGGAATAGATTTTTTAGTAATTAATACATAAGGTATATCTGTATAACCTTGTGTGAAATCAAGAACTTTCTCTCTTTCTTCTGATTTTGCTATACCTGGAATAAAATCACATTTTTTTGTTTTAATATATTCCAAACTTTGACTAAAAGATTCAGTTTTTACAGGAAATATTGGTATACCTAGTTTATCTTCAATCAAATTAATATAATCAGAAGTGATACCAATTAATTTCCCATTTTTGAAATCAGTATAAGGCATCATATTAGTAACAGTACAAATCTTTATTTGTTTTTTATTTGATAAATACTCTTTTTCACTTTCTGTAAACTTCAAATTTTCTATTTTTTTATCATAATAAACAAAATCATCAATAGATATATCATCCGTAGTTAAGCCTAAAACATTATATAAATCATAGATTCTTTGTATTTTTTCTTTTTTAATATCCCCTAGTTTACTTGTTTTAAAATAAGATAGTTTTTTTAACTCATTAGCTTCAAAAATTAAAGCTTCTTTACTTAATTTTAAAGTATTATATTTATCAATAATTACATCAGCACTTTGGGATATATTTGAATAAGCATACTCCCAACCTTTTAATGACGCTTCTTTAAATGCATCAACAGTTGAAATATCTTCATTAATTAATTTTTCACTTGTATATAAAAAATCACTATACATATCAAAACCATATTTTTTAGGATCAAATATATTATATTTAATACCTCTTTTTTCTAATTCAAATGGTGATTTGGATAAATAGCCTGATATAACATCAGTATGTTTATTAATTAAATCTTCTATATTATGAGTATGTTTTATAAAATTTAAATCATCAATTTTTATATTATGAGAACTTATCATCGATTTTAAAGAGACTTCACTTCCATCATCAATTGTTGTCATTATTCTTTTACCAACAAAATCTTCTATTTTATTAATATTAGATTCTTTTGTACTTAATAATATTAGTGGTGTCGCTTGAAAGAGAGCATAAAGAGCAACAATTTTTTGTTCTTGTTTACTTTCTAGAAGTAATGTTTCTCGTCCTACAGCAAAATCTATATTACCTAGACTTACTTCTTTTGGAATATTAATACCAAATACAAAAGGTTTAATTGTTACATCAAGTCCTGCGTCTTTATAAAATCCTTTTTCTTTTGCCATATAATAACCTGCAAATTGAAATTGATTAAACCAGGATAATTGTATAGTTACAGATTTTAATTCTTTAGAAAATAACGAAGAACATGTAAGGAGTAAAATTAAAAATGAAGACTTTAAAAACAAATAAATACCTTTTTATAAAATCATATATATCATGTTTAATAAAACATGATTAAATATATAGACTTTACCATTTATTTAATTAATTAAAGTAATTTTGAAGTTAAAAAGACATCTTAAATAATAAAGATGCCTTTTTTATATTTATTAATGTAAAAAGTGTCTTTTCCCTGAGAAGTATAAAGCCATACCAAATTCATTAGCAGCATCAATAATTTCATCATCTCTAATAGAACCACCTGGTTCAATCACACATTTAACACCTGCTTCTTGAGCAGCATCGATACTATCTCTAAATGGGAAGAATGCTTCAGAAGCTAAAACAGAACCAGATACATCAATACCTAAATCTTCTGCTTTTCTTAATGCTGCTTTTGCCGCATCAACTCTTGAAGTCATACCCATTCCAACAGCTACCATTGCTGAATCTTTTACATATACAACACAGTTAGATTTTGTTAAAGATGCAACTTTATAAGCTATTTCCATATCTTTTACTTCTTGTGCTGTAGCTGTTCTTGTTGATTTTAATTCGCTGTTTGCAACTTCATCATCTTCAACTTTATCAGCATCTTGATATACAAATCCACCATCAAGCATTTTAAAGTTAAATGCATCATTTGATAATTCAAGTTTTTTAGTACCTTGTTTAAATAATTTGATTCTTTTCTTTTTATTTAATTCAACTTCCGCTTCAGGAGTAAAATCAGCAGCAAATACAACTTCTAAGAAAATTTCATTCATTTTAACAGCTAGTTCTAAATCAATTACACCATTAACCGCAACAACTCCACCAAAAGCAGAAATTGGATCACATCTTAATGCACTAGTGTATGATTCAAATAAAGTATCTTTAATAGCAAAACCACAAGGATTACCATGTTTAACAATACAAACAGCATTATCATCACCAAATGCAGATGCGATTTTAGCAGCTCCACTAATATCACCCATATTGTTGAAACTTGCTTCACCTTTTAATGTAATAAATTTATTTGATAAGTGATTATCAAATTCGTATAAAGCACCTTTTTGATGTGGGTTTTCACCATATCTTGTATCAAATACTTTAGAACCAACAATAAATTGTTTAGCACCCATACCATTATTGAATCTTTTATTCATATAGTTAGCAATCATAGAATCATAAGCAGCTGTATGCTCATAAGCTTTAATCATTAAATCACGTCTAAATTCAGGTGTATTTGTATCATTTTTAAGATTATTTAAAACTAAGTCATAATCAACAACATCAGTTACAATAATTACAGAATCATGATTTTTTGCAGCAGATCTAACCATAGCAGGTCCACCAATATCAATATTTTCAATAATTTCTTCAAAATCATTCGTTTTTTCAATAGTTGCTTTAAAAGGATAAAGATTTACACATACTAAATCAATGCCTTCAACACCTAATTCTTTAGCTTCATCTAAGTGTGATTGTTTATCACGTCTGTGTAAAATTCCACCATGAATATATGGGTTTAAAGTTTTAACTCTACCTTCAAAACATTCAGGAAATTTTGTAACTTCATTTGCTTCAATTACTTCCACTCCAGCACTTTGAAGTTTTTTATATGTTCCGCCTGTTGATATAATTTCATAACCTAATGATACTAACTCTTTTGCAAAGTTTTCTACACCACTTTTATCACTTACACTAATTAATGCTCTCATGTACACCTATCCCTTTGATATATTAAAATACTTGTCTTTGTTTATGCGATTATATAAAATTATTAGTTAGTACTTGCTTTTACAATAAAATATTATAATTTATGTATATTAATTTTAAAAAAATAATTGACTATATAATAACTAGAAAAAGAGTAAATATCCTTATGTATTTTGATAAAATAACTATATTTAACACTATGGAGTTAATAAATGTATACATTAACAAATATTGATTTATTATGGATTTTAATTAGTTCTTTTCTAGTTTTTTTAATGCAATTAGGATTTGCATTAATTGAAACAGGAACTGTACGAACAAAAAATACAATAAATGTAGCTATGAAAAATCTAATTGATACAGTTTTTGGAATTATCTTTTTTTGGATAATTGGCTTTGGAATAATGTTTGGAGCTGATAATTTTGGATTATTTGGTACAACTAGTTATTTAATAAATGGCAAAGATTTAGAAGAAAATGCACTTTTTTTCTTTCAAGCTATGTTTGCAGCAACTGCTATTACAATAGTCTCAGGTGCAGTTGCAGAGAGAATTAAATTTAATGGCTATATTATTGTTTCTATAATTGTTAGTGCTATTATCTATCCTTTATATGGTCATTGGGCATGGAATGAGAACGGTTGGTTAGCTCAAATGGGATTTATAGATTTTGCAGGTTCGACAGTAGTTCATTCTGTTGGTGCTTGGGTTGGACTAGCTGGAACTATAATATTAGGTCCAAGACTAGGAAAATTCAAAAATGGGAAAGTCAAACATTTTGCACCTAGTAATCACAATTTTATTGTATTTGGTGTTTTTATATTATTTTTTTCATGGTTTGGTTTTAATGCAGGAAGTTTATTCAAATTTGATTTTAATACTACTTCGATTTTATTAAATACTTTAATATCTGGAGTTTTTGGTGGTTTTGCTTCTTGGATAATTACACTCTTTTACAAAGAAAAAGTTGCAGTTGAAGTGTTTAGTTTTGGTATATTATCTGGTCTTGTAGGAATAACAGCTGGATGTTTTGAATTTACATTAGTACAATCTGCAATTGTAGGATTTTCATCTGCAATTTTTATGTATTATTCTGATCAATTTATTAGCAAAAAACTTAAAATTGATGATCCACTAAGTGTAGTTAGTATACATGGAATAGCAGGTGTTTGGGGAACGATTGCAGTTGGTATATTTGCAAAAGTTCCAGAAGAATTAACTAGATTGGAATTTATTTATGTGCAAATGATAGGTGTAATTACAGCCTTTGCTTTTGCCTTTATTTTAGGATTAATTTTATTTTTTATTTTATTTAAACTTAATTTATTAAGAGTTAGAAAAAAACATGAAGTTATAGGACTAAATGTAAGTGAGCATCATGCTAAACTCCCATGGGTTGAAACTATTGAAAGTATTATTACTATTATGAAAACAGGTAATATACAAAAAAAAGTTTACGTTGAAAGAGATACAGAAGTTGGTATTGTTGCAAAATTTTTTAATCATTTATTAGGTCAATTAAGACAAAAAAATGAAGTACTTATAAGTTCAAATAAAAATTTACAAAAAAAAGCTTATAATGATTCATTAACAGGAATTTTAAATAGAAGAGGTTTATTAGAATACTTGAAAACTAAACTCTTAGATTATAAATATTCTATTGTTATAATTGATATTGATAAATTTAAATTAGTTAATGACACCTATGGTCATAATATTGGAGATAAAGTTCTAAAACATTTAGCAGTTGTCGTATCTAAAAGAATTCGTAAAAATGATATATTTGCAAGATGGGGAGGAGAAGAATTTATACTAATAATCAATATTCTGCAATTAGAAATAGTAGAAAATATAGCTGAAAAAATAAGAAAGGATATCCAAGAAGAAAAATTTCCTATAGTAGGAAAAATTACAGCTTCATTTGGTATTAGTAATTTTAAAACAAAAGAACAGACATTTGAAGAAGTGTTTAAAAATGCGGATAATGCATTATATGAAGCAAAAGAGAATGGAAGGAATAAAGTATTTACATTTTAAACTCCTGTCCATCTAATTTATCTAAGCTAGTATCTTTGTACATTTTACGAATTAGATCTCTTGGTTTAATCCATTGGTCATGTAAAGCACATTTATCATTACTATCACACTCACCTATACCCAAAACACATTTTGTATCATCTTCAAGTTCTCTAAAAGCTGCTAAGATATCATAAACATTAATTTCTTTGGAAGGTTTTGATAATTTATATCCACCTTCTCTTCCTTTTATTGAATATACAAAACCCGATTTAACTAATTTAGCCATAATTTTTGTCAAAAATTTATACGAAATATTTAATATTTCTGATAACTCTTTTGCAGAATACAATCTAGAATTCCCATATTTTGCTATATAACTTAATATTCTAATTGCATATTGAGTTGTGTTTTGTAATTGCATTATTAAGCCTTTTTATTCACTTTATTTTTTTGAAGAAATAGTTGTAGCTATAATTATTGGATTATGTAAGTAATGAAGATTATGATTTTAGAAACTTTAATTATAAAAAAACAAAAGAGCTTATGCTCTTTTGTTTTTTATAAATCTTGTTCAATAACTCTTTGGAATTTATTAAAATAAATATCAGATGCAACATCTAATTCTTTATATACATCATTAATAGAAATTTTATCACCTTGAACTAAACCTAATTTAGAACAAGAAATATTTTTACTATTAGCAAGTTTTTCAAATGCTTCACAATTTTCTGGTTTAACTTCAACAATTGCTCTACTTAATGTTTCAGAGAAAATATCTTTTGAATCATTTAATGAAATACTAGCTTCAACTCCATGTTTACCAACAACTGCCATTTTTGCTAATGCAATTGCAATTCCACCAACATTAACATCTTTTGCAGATTCTAATAATGAAGCTTTATTTGCTTCAATTACTGTATCCCATAATTTTAACTCATTCTCATAGTTAACCTCAGGATGAGAACCAGCTACTACTGAATACATTTTTTTCATATATAAAGATCCACCAAATTCACTTTTAGTATCTCCTAAAATATATAAAATATTTCCTTCTTCTTGAATACAAGAAGGTAAAACTTTATTTGCATCTTCATTAACACCAACCATTGCAATTGAAGGAGTTGGGAAAACACCCACACCATTTGTTTCATTATAAAGTGAAACATTTCCACCAATTACAGGAGTATTTAATTCTTTACAAGCAGTTTTAATACCCTCACAAGAGTTTGCAAATTGCCACATTACTTCTGGATTTTCTGGATTACCAAAGTTAAGACAATCAGTGATTGCTTTTGGAACAGCACCACTCATTGCTACATTTCTTCCTGATTCCATAACAGCAGCTGCTGCTCCTAATTCTGGATCGATATAACAAAGTCTTGTATTACAATCAGCACTCATTGCTAATGCTTTTCCTGTTTCTTTAATTCTAATAGATGAACCATCTAGCGAACCAGGTCCTTTAATAGTATTTGTTTGTACCATTGAATCATATTGAGAATAAACCCAAGATTTATCAACTACTTCCATATCAGAAAATAAATCATCAAATGCAACTTGATTTGAAATTTCTCTATCAAGTTTAATTTGATCTAAACCATCTAAATAAGCTGGTTTACTAATTGGTCTATCTAAAATAGGAGCTTGTTCTGATACTGGTTGAACAGGAACTTCCGCACATTTTTCACCATGCCAGAATAATTCCATATTTCCAGTAGCTGTAACTTCACCAATTACTGCAACATCTAATTCCCATTTTTCAAAAATATCAATAATAGCTTGTTCACTACCTTTTTTTGCACAAATAAGCATTCTTTCTTGAGATTCTGAAAGCATGAAATCATAAGGAGTCATTCCTTCTTCACGTGCTGGAACTTTATCTAAATGCATAATCATTCCAGAATCACTTCGTCCTGCCATTTCAAATGCAGAAGATGTAAGTCCCGCAGCACCCATATCCTGAATACCAATAATTAAATCAGCTTTAAATAATTCTAAACAAGCTTCTAAAAGTAATTTTTCAGTGAAAGGATCTCCAACTTGAACAGTTGGTCTTTTTGCTTCATTATCTTCTGTAAATGCAGCTGATGACATTACTGCACCACCTAAACCATCTCTACCTGTTTTAGAACCAACATACATTACAGGATTTCCAAGACCTTCTGCAAGTCCTAAGAAAATTTCATCAGCTTTTGCTAAACCAATAGTAAATGCATTTACAAGGTTATTACCAGCATAACATTCTTCAAATGTAGTTTCTCCACCAATAGTAGGAACTCCCATACAGTTACCATATCCACCAATACCAGCTACTACACCACGTAAAAGGAATCTATGTTTTTGTGCAATTTCGCTATCGCCTTCAATACCTGCAAATCTAATTGAATTCATATTTGCAATTGGTCTTGCACCCATTGTAAATACATCTCTTAAAATTCCACCAACACCAGTTGCTGCACCTTGATAAGGTTCAATAAATGAAGGGTGATTATGAGATTCCATTTTAAATACAGCAGCATATCCATCACCAATGTCAATAACACCAGCGTTTTCACCTGGACCTTGGATTACCCATGGAGCTTTTGTAGGAAAACCATTTAAGTATTTTTTACTTGATTTGTATGAACAATGTTCAGACCACATAGCAGAGAAGATACCAATTTCTACATAGTTTGGTTCTCTTCCTAAAATTTCTTTAATATTATCTAATTCTTCAAGTGTTAAAGAGTGAGCAAGTGCTAACTCTTCTAGGTTCATGTCTTTTTTTTGCATCTTTAGCCTTAAATATGGTTATTATAGTTAAGGCGATTATATCTAAAAAAGAGTTAAGTTTTCTTTTAACCTTCGGCTAAAATTTTAATTTCATTATTTACAATTTCTAAAAAGAGTTCTTTTTTACCTTTAAAATTAACTGATGGACTTACATATCTTTCATCCATTATTATTTTAAACATTCTTTTATTTAATGAATTTGGATATGGAGTTATATTAATATTTGAAAACTTGATTTTTTTTCTTTCTTTTTTTGAGAATACTCTATGTTTATACTCAGAAAATATTTTAAAATCACTTCCATCATCTTTTTTAAACTCTGGAGAATAATATTTTAGATATCTTTTAATATCCGATTTCTTCCAAGAATCTTTCCATTTATAAATAGATGATAAAACTAAAGATATTTCTTCTCTTTTTGCTTTTTTAAATTCTCTATCACTTGTTAATAAAATTGCATTTTTTAAATCAATATTTTTATCAAGTTTCTCAAGTTCATGATTATCTAAAGCAATACATCCTTTTGTATATTTTTCTCTTTCTACATTTTCTAATGGCATTCCGTGAATCCAAATACCATATCCTTTTTTATTTAATGATTTATCAAAAGTATTAGGATAAGAAGTTACTAGTGCAAAAGGACCATAAAATTGATCTAATTTTGTTTTTTTACTAATTAAGTCATATACTCCTTCAGGAGTTCTTTTATCACCTTCTAAATATTTATCACCCTCTTTTTCACCAACAATAACACTATTTCTTGTTATAAGATTTAGTCTGTTATTATCAATTTTGTATAGTTCTAGTTCTGACTCTTCTTTATGTGTTAATATAATGTATTTTTTAGTTTCATAGTAACCTAATTCTACATCTTTATTTTTTAAATAGGAATCCCAATATTCTTTATCTCTTAAGCTGTTTTCAAGTTTTTCTTCAACTGCATTAAGACCTTTTAATCTATATAAATCTACTAAATCAGTTGCAAAAATATTTATAACCATACATAATAAAATTATGATTTTATTCAATTGCTTCTCCATATTCTTTTTTAAGTTGTGCAATTGTATAATACTTGTACTAATTTCTAAATAAAAAGTGAATTACCAGTGAAAAAAATCATCCTAAGTATTATTATTTTCTTAAGCTTTTTGCATTCTGCAGAAGTAAAAGAACTATCGTGGCCCAAAGGCGAAAGCTTTCTTACATTTTTAGAGAAATATTCTATTCCTCAAAAACTATATTTTGACCTTGAGAAAGAAGATAAAGAGTTATGTTCAGAGATTGTTGCAAATAGAAGATTTTATCTTTATACCGAAGATGATGGAACTTTTAATCAAGTATTAATTCCAGTATCAGAAGATATACAAATTCATATTTATCAACAAAGTAATGGAAAATACAAATTCCAAACTCTACCTATTAATTACAAAGAATATACAGAATCAATAGCCATTCCAATAACTAAATCTGTATCATATGATATAAAAAAAGCAACAGGAGATGTAACCTTAGCAATACAATTACAATCTTTATTTAAAGGCTCAGTCGATTTTAGAAAGATGAGAAAAGGTGATTTTATTGCCTTGAAATATACTAAAAAAAGTCTTCTAGGTAGACGTCTTGGATTACCTGAAATAGATGCAGCAATGGTTGAAGTTAGAGGGAAGAAGTATTATAGAATCAAAAATAAAAAAGATGACAAATATTATAATGAAAAAGCAAAAGGTTTCACAAAAACATATTTTTTTAGAATTCCTTTAACTTATAAAAGAATTTCAAGTAAATTTACAAGAAAAAGATGGCATCCTGTATTAAAAAGATATAGAGCTCATTTAGGTACTGATTTTGCAGCACCAAGAGGTAGAAAAATCTATGCAGCAGCAAATGGTACAGTTGAATTTAAAGGTCGTAAAGGTGGATATGGTAATACTATAATTATCAATCATCATAATGGATATAAGACATTATACGCACATCAAAATGGTTTCAAAAAAGGCTTAAGAAGAGGTCAAAAAGTAAAAAAAGGTCAACATATAGGATATGTTGGGACTACAGGTCTTAGTTCTGGACCTCATTTACACTTAGGACTTTATAAAAATGGAAATGCAATAGATCCTATGAAAGTAATAAAAAGACCTAAAACTAATGGACTAAAAGGACAAAGAAAAGTAACTTTTATTGCAAATGCAAAGAAAATAATTAATCAATTTGAAGATGAAATAACAAATGGAAATAAAACAAAAGTAATAAAATTAGATAGAATAGCATATAAAAGTGACCTAAAAAAAATATAAGGATAAAAGTCCATGCCTCAAGATGTAATAATAAAAGACCCTAATAAACTTTTAGAAGAACTTGAGGCTCTACATCCAAGTGATATAGCTAATAGTCTTAAAAAAATTGAAAAAGACAGTGAAGATGACTTTTTCTTTGTTCTTAAAAAACTTCCTGATGAAATATTAGGAGAAGTACTACTTGAATTACCTGATAATTTAAGAGATGATGCCTATGCTGAACTTTCAAGTGAACAATTAACAGATGCCCTTGACGAACTAGAATCTGATGACCAAACAGATATTATTCAAGAACTCGAAGAACATAATGAAAAAAAAGCTAAAGAAGTTTTTGATGGTCTTGAAGTTGAAGATCAAAAAGAGATTCATTGGCTTAAAACATATGAAGAAGATCAAGCTGGTTCATATATGCAAACCGAGCTTTTCTCAGCAAACTTAAAAGAAACTATTAAAGAATCACTTGATCGATTAACGCAAGGTAAAGCATCAGATGAATTAGAAAATATTCACCAAGTATATATTGTAAATGATGATAAAAAATTAATTGCATCAATATTATTAGAAGATTTAATCATTATTGATTTTAAAAAAACTTATGAAGAAGTTTTAAGTGAATATGATGAAAATAAATTTAAAGCATTTGATGTACAAGATAAAGATGATATTGATAATGTTGCAAAAATATTTGAAAAATATGATTTAAATGTTGTTGCAGTTACAGGATATCAAGGAATGCTAATGGGAAGAATTACATCTGATGATATATTAGATGTAATTGAAGATAATGCAACAGAGCAAATGTACCAATTAGCAGGTGTTGATCACGATTTTGAAAATGATGATAATCTTTTTTCAACTGCAAAAAAAAGAGCTATGTGGCTTTGTTTAAATCTATGTACTGCTATTTTAGCTTCCTTAGTAATTGGAATTTTTGATGAAACAATTCAATCATATGTTGCTCTTGCTATTTTAATGCCAATAGTTGCATCAATGGGTGGAAATGCAGGGACTCAAACACTAGCTGTTATGGTTAGACAATTAGCCTTAGGTGATATTGAACTTGATAATGCAAAAGATGCAGTTAAAAAAGAAGTAATTGTTTCTTTATTTAATGGATTATTATTTGCAATTTTAATGGGAATAATTGCATGGATTTGGTTCGATGAAAAACTCTTAGGTTTAGTAATTGGGATATCAATGATTTTAAACTTATTCTCAGCAGGATTCTTTGGAGCATCAATTCCATTAGTACTTAAAAAGTTTGATATAGACCCAGCTGTAGGAAGTACTGTTTTACTTACAACAGTAACTGATATAGTTGGGTTTTTCTCATTTTTGATGTTAGCAAAAGTGATTTTATTATAGTAGTGAGTTAAAACTCTCTACTATAATATATAAATACTTATTTTCTTAAAGAAGAAGAAACAATAGATAAAAATTCATCTTTTGTTTTCTTATTAGATTTAAATAATCCTCTTAATGCTGAAGTAACAGTAGTAGAACGAATCTTTTGAACACCTCTCATTTCCATGCACATATGTCTTGCATCAATCATAACAGCAACACCTTTTGGTTGTAAATGTTCATTTAAAGCATCACAAATTTGCTCAGTTAATTGCTCTTGTATTTGAAGACGACGTGCAAATACATCAATAACTCGTGGAATTTTAGAAAGTCCAACAACTTTTCCATTTGGAATATATGCAACATGTACTTTTCCAATAATTGGAAGCATATGATGTTCACATTGAGAATAAAATTCTATATCTTTTATTACAACCATTTCATCATTTGTAGAAGTGAAAAGTGCTTTTTGAAGAATTTCTTTTGGGTCTTCTTTATAACCACTACATAAAAACTCAAGTGATTTCCTCACCCTACTTGGAGTATCTAATAAACCTTCTCTATTTGGATCTTCACCTAAATGCTCTAGTATTTTTTTAATAGAATTTTCGAACTCTACATTTTTATCCATAAAATATTTCCTTTAACCTTTTATCAAATTTCCCATATCCCAAATTGGTACAAAAACTGCAAGAACTATCCACAGAATTAAACTCATAATACCAAGTAAAAAAAATGGCTCAATTATCGATGTTAATAAATTAATTTTTTCATTAAATCTATTTTTATATATTTTCTTTATTTCAGCAACTGTAATATCTAATGAATTTGATATTTCACCAGTATTAATTAAATTTAAAACTATGTCATCAAATATATCTGCTTTTGAAAAAGAGAAATTAATAGTTTTACCATTTTGTAGTAAATTATCAATAAGCGATATTTTATCTAAAAGGTATTTATTTTTTATTAAAACTTTTGTTGAGATTAAAGACTTATGAAATTCATACTTTGATTTAAGCATAATATCTAAAAGTAAAAAGAATTTGTAAAGTTGCATATTTAGATAAACATCTTTTATTATATAAATATTTCTGACTAAAATCTTATGAATAAAATATTGAAATTTTTCATCTTTTTTGTAAAATAAAAAAATACTGAAACAAATAAGTGACATTATAATTAAAATAAGTACCAAGTAGTTTTCAAATAAATATTGTACATTTAATAAAATTTTTGTAGCCAAAGGTAATTCTGCTTTTGTTTGTTCAAAAATTAGTTTGAACTTTGGTATTACAAAATAAAAAATTGAAATAAGCGAAAAGAAAAAGCTTATTAATAAAATTATTGGATAAGTAATTGATTTTAAAAAGTTCTTCTTTATTTCACTTGATTCTTTTAATAATTCATATAATGCTTTTACATTTGCTGCAATATTTCCATTTTCTTGAGATATATCAAAAAAAGAACCTACTAAATAATTGATTTTATATATTTTTAATTCTTCTGAAATCTTTTTGCTACTTGTTAAAGAGTTTTTTAAAGTGTTAAGAAAAGCTAAAATATTTTTATCTTTTCTATTTTTAATTAGTATATTTAAGCTATCAGAAAGTGTAATATTTGAAGATAACATAAGATTTAATTCATAAAAAATATTGATTAAATCTTTTTCTTTTATTACTTTTTTATTTTGAAATAACTCAGCTAAATTAAAATCTTTTATCTCTTTTATACTTAATATATTTGTAGGTAATTTTTCTTTTGAAATATCTTCTGTTTCAATTATTATAGTTTCAATTCCAATATTACTTTGATAACTGATTTTATACTTTTTCATTAGTAATTCACTGCTTTAAATACTTCTTCAATAGATGTAATATTTAGTGAAACTTTTTGCTTTCCATCATCAATCATAGTTTTAAAATTTATACTTTTTAAATATTTTTTAATTTCATTTATATCTTCTTTTTTAAATATCATTGATGAGATATTTTCATCTATGCTTAAGACCTCAGCAAGACAAGATCTATCATAATATTTTGTATAATTACACTTTTCACATCCTTTAGCATCACAAAACTTACAATAATTTAAAACAAGTCTTTGTGCAAGTACTAATTTTAATGTAGATGAAATCAAAAAAGGGTCTGCATTTAAATCCATAAGCCGTGAGATTGTTTCTACTGCATTATTTGAATGAATACTAGCTAATACTAAGTGCCCAGTTAAAGAAGCTTGTAAAGCCATATCTAAAGAAAACTTATCTCGTATTTCACCTATGAATATAATATCAGGATCTTGTCTTAGAATATTTCTTAAAATCAGTTCAAAACTAAGCCCTACTTTTGTATTAACTGCAATTTGTGATATTGAATCAATTTTATATTCTATTGGATCTTCAACTGTTATAATTTTCTTTTCATTTGAGTTTAATTCTTGTAATATTGAATATAAAGTTGTTGTTTTACCAGCACCCGTTGGTCCTGTTATAAGAATTAAGCCTTGCGTTAATTTCAAAGCATCTTTTAATATTGAAAATACATTTGTTGATAAGCCTAAATCTTCTATTGATTTATTAATATTCTTTTTATCCAATATTCTAATAACAATTGATTCAGAATCAATTGTTGGCATTGTTGAAACTCTAAAGTCATAAATATCATTATTAATATTAATTGAAAATCTAGAATCTTGAGGCAATCTTGTTTGTGTAATATCTAGATTTGAAATAAGTTTGATATGAGAAGATAGTACTTTTAATAATTCTATATTAAAAGTAAAAAATATTTTAAGTTTTCCATCTACTCTAAACCTAAATAATACTAACTTAGAGTATTTCTCTATGTGGATATCACTTGCTCTTGTTTCAATACATAAATTTACTATTACTTTTAAAAACTTTTCTACAAATAGATCATTACTATTAATCTTACTTATTGAATTTTTGGCAAGTTCATACAAATTTATTTTTATATCTATAAAACTCAATAAAAATAATAAATCATTAATTTCTATTTCTTTAAATTTTAACACTTTGTTAAAATCATTATTTATATTTGTTAATTTTGATTCTTTACACACTAATAAGTCTAAAGAGATATCATCTTCTTTTATAGGTACAATCTTATGCTTTAAAAAATATTCTTTACCATATATTGTAAATAAATTATAATCAATAAGTATATTATTCATTTTTATACAACTTTAAATTCAAATTTGTTCCTTTATAGTCTAAAATTACACTTTTTTCTTTAATTTCAATAATTTTATATTTTCCAACTCTCTCTTTTAATGTATACCACTTATTATTTAACAATATATAATTTGAAACAATAGCATTAAGTTTAAAAATATCTTTACTTATCTTTTTTACTACTTGAACTTTATCTTTTTTTTCTGTTTTATTTTTATCTTTTATATAATATTTTTTAAACTCTGTATTGATTTCAAAACTATACTCATTGCGTTTTCCTTTAGTTAAAATATTTACCAAAATAATATTAGAATAGTTATTTATAATTTCTAGTTTCCTAATTAAACTTTTAATTTTAAGAAGTGTTGTTTTTCCTTTAATCAAAAGATTCTTATTTTTATACTCTATTGAAATAATTTTTATTTTTTCTAAATTAGAATAATTTTCTATTTTTTTTATTATTTCTAGATATGATTTATTAAATTTCTTAGTTAATAAACCATCTAATTTAGATCTATTATCTTGAATATATTCCTTATTAGTCCCAGTGTAGAAATAAATATAAAAATATATAAAGAACAAAGGTAAAATATACAATTGTATTTTTACCTTTATACTACTATTTACAAAATTATTACCTATTGATTTTAACATTTAAAACACCTATAAATATATTTTCAGAAGAATCAGACTTACGTATACTATTTCCTAATAAGCTCTTTCTATAATGATTTAAAAGTAAATATATATTGTCTTTATTATTTGAACTTACCTTAATATTTATATTTTTAGAAGTAAAACTAAAAGATATAAGTTTTAAATCAAGTTCTTTAATTGTCTGAATTAATTTTGTATATTCAATTTCAAAAGGAGCATATTTGAGTACCTTAAGTATTTTGAAGTATTTTTCTTTAGATTCTTGAAGTTTATGTAGATTTTGTTTATTAAAATTTTCTTCTTCATAATTTTTATAAATAAACATACTTAATACACATATAAGCAAATAAAATAGGTAAAAATAAAATGATTTTTTACCTTTTATATTTATATTTTGTAAATAAGAAATATCTATACTAGGTTCTTTCTTTTGCATAATTTCATGTAGTCTTATTTCATCAATCTCTTTTACTTTAGTAATTGTAATATTAAAACTTTTACTTATATACTCAATTAGTTCTTCTTTTGAATATTGCTGATTTATTTTTTGGTATGTATATAAATGATTGTCATTAAATATAACAAAGAAATCTTTTGTTATATAAAGTGTAAAAGTATTATCATCATTGGGATTTTCATCATAAATTAGTTCAAATATCATATATTTAAAACTATTATCAAAAACAAAAATTTGGTATTGATTTGAATGTTTAAGGAAGGTGCAATAAATTTTATCGTTAGGACTATGTTCAATATTATTTAAATCTAGAGATGTTATTGCAAAATTTAGAATATTTTTATCTCTAATTTTTTCAGAAACACCAACAAGTATACTTTTTATTTCTGAATTTTTTGCAATATTTTCCATTTTTAAACCATCATAATAATCTTTATAATTATAATAATGTAAAAATATATATATTCAATTAAAAAAATATATTAGTTTATTATTTTAAGAATTGATTATAAAGAGAAAGTTCTCTTTATAATGTTATGTCATAACCAAGATCTTTAAGACCTTGTCTATCTTTTGTCCAACCTTTTTTAATTGATACAAAAAGCTCTAAGAAACATTTTCTACCAGTTAGTTTTTCAATTTTTAATCTTGCATCTTTACCAATTCGTTTAATTGCTTCTGCATTTTTACCAATAATCATACCTTTTTGTGTTCCTTTTTGAACAATAATAGTGGCTTTGATTACATCAACTTTTGGTTTTTCTTCAACTTTATTAATTAAAACATCAGTTTCATAAGGAATTTCATCTGAAATATTCTCAAAAATTGATTCTCTAATAAACTCTTTAAAAATATCTCTCATATGTTCAGTAGTCATAATTTCAGGATCAAATAAATATGGATGTTCTGGTAAATGTTTTACAACAGAATCTAAGATATCAGCATGCGTTGTAGCTTTTTTAATAGATACAGGAATAATTGATTCATATCTATCTGAATATTTTCCATACTCTTCCATTTTTGATAAAACTTCTGCATTTGAAACATTATCAATTTTTGTAAGTAATAAAATATGTTTTATATTTTTCTTATTTTTAACTAAGAAATCTTCATAATATTTTAATTGGTCAGTAACAGGTGCCAAAAATAAAATTAAATCACAATCACCCATTGCTTTTAATGCTTCATCTAACATAAATTTATTTATAAGTTTTTCAGTTTCATGAATTCCTGGTGTATCTACAAATACAATTTGATCATCTTCATGCATTACAATTATATTTGATCTTTTTCTAGTAGCATTAGCCTTGTGTGAAACCATCGCAATTTTTTCACCAACAAGCCAGTTTAATAGTGAACTTTTCCCAGCATTTGGTCGTCCTACTACTGATACATAACCACATTTAGTCATTTTTTCTCCTTAAGCAATTTTTTTGCTCTAATATATCGCAATATTAGCATCTTTGTGATTACAATGTGGTAAAATAAATTTATGTATGTGATTAATTTTTCAGAAATATGAATAAGCTTACTCATCAGAAAACCACTTCTTATTAAACTTTATCAAGGATTCTGGGTAGTGTCTATGTTTAGGTATATTATTTACAATAATTGCAATAATCAATAAAATAACACAGCCTGTTAATACAGGAGCTAAAATATACATATATCCCAAATCGTGTATCCCTTCTCCACCAATTATAGCAATGAGTGCTGTTGCTCCACCTGGTGGATGAAGTGTTAGAGTTAATTCCATTACAATTATAGATAAAGACACCGCTAATGCAGAAGATAAAATCATATGATCTGGTAAAATTTTATATACGCTTACTCCAATAAATGCAGATACTAAATGTCCTCCAACTAAATTTCGCGGTTGTGATAGAGGTGAGTTTACCGCACCATAAATAAGTACAGCACTTGCCCCAAAAGAACCAATAATCAATGACAAATCAGTTCCTTGTAACATATCCAAATGAAAATATCCAACAGCTAATATACCTAAAAAAGAGCCTATCCAAGTCCAAAATATATTTGCTTTTTTTAATGGTTCTGAATTAATCTTTTTAAATTGTTTTAAAAATTTGTTCATTTCCTTATACCACAAACAGCATTTGCTATTTCCATCACCTTATCATATTTTATATATCCATCTAGTAAATATTTATTCAATTTCTTTCCTTAAGTATGATAGATTTCAAATTGTTTATCTTTTTCTTTTAATTTATATCTTTTTCCCAAAGACTCTTTAAAAGGTTTCCCTAGAAACTCTGATTCAATAGCTTTTTTTGCTAAATTTATATTTAAACTTGGGTTTACAATCAACTTATTTAAAATCTTTATTGATAAGTCAGATTCTTCTCTTTTTATAAATTTCATTTCATCATTTTTTGAAATACTTCCCTCTTTTAAAACCTTTGCATACCAACCAGTTAAACCACTTTCAAAAATAAATTTTGTCATCTCATTTTTATTTGTGTTTGCACTTAGTTTCCAACATGCTTGTCTTGGCTGTGTTATTTGTATTTTTGATTCTCCAATACTATAAATATCTCCGATACAAATATCATTTTCTGAAATATTTGAGAGAATAATATTTTCTCCAAAATGTGCAACACCATCAATTTCAAATGAAGTTTTACACTGTTTATTTATCTCCTCATAAGTTTGTTGGGAAAACATGAAAAGTGCCTTATTCTCTCCTCCATGATGTAATAAATCAGCTTGTTTATCTCCTAGAAAACCTACTTTTGTAAGAAATGCTTTTGACACTGGCTGTTTTTTTATTCCAGAAAGCATCTCTTTTCTTTTACTATTTTCTAGCTTTGTTGTTGTGACTTTCCCTATTTTAATAAATAATACTTTTGCTATTGTTGTTTTCAAATATTTCTCCATTAACACTATTAATTTAAGTTTTCAGGTGTTATAATAACAAACAACTGTCTCTTTGACAAGGTACAGATTTATATAATTTTAAAGGACAATTATCTATAAACTTATCAATTCATCAGTACCTTTATACATCCAATTATATACTCAAATGAAAGTTGAAATCGAAAAAAATTTATCCGCAGGATCAAAACTTCCTTCTATACGAAAGATGGCTCAAGATTATCAAATAAGTAAGAATACAGTAGAGTCAGCATACAGCCAATTATTTGCAGAAGGGTATATTGAAAGTCGTCCACAAAGTGGCTATTTTGTAAGTAGCGATATAAAAAATTATTTACCACTTACAAAAACAATAAAGCAAACTGCTTTACCAAAGATACCCCATTTATTATATAATTTTTATCCAGCACAATTGCATAATAATAATTTCCCAACTAAACTATGGTCTAGCTTACACAATAAGATTATGAAAGACAAAATTGATTTTGGAAGCTATCCTGATAAACAAGGAGAATTCACACTAAGACTACAAATATCAAAATATTTAAGCCACAATCGAGGAGTACAATGTAATCCAGAACAAATCATAGTATCTAGTGGCTTTGCAGATTCTATGTTTATTATTGCAACTCTTTTAAAATCTTTTACAACTCAACTAGCCATTGAATTTCCAGGATATACCGTAGTCAGACAAGTGTTTAAAAATCTTGGTTATTCAATTGAAAATATAGCTATTGATTCAAATGGAATTCGTTTAGAAAATATAGAAAAAAGTCACTGCAAACTTTTATATGTTACACCATCACACCAATACCCAACAGGTGTAACTATCCCTATTTCAAACCGTTTTAAACTTATTCAATGGGCAACTAAAAACAATGCCTATATTATAGAAGATGACTATGATAGTGAATTAAGTTATAATAATCGTCCCATTCCAGCACTTCAGGGAATTAATGATAATCATTGTGTTATATATTCAGGGACCTTTTCAAAATCTCTCTCCCCTGCACTTAGAGTAAGTTATCTGGTCTTGCCCACAAAGTTACTATCAATATATAAAAAGATTTTCACTTATCCCTTTTCTGGGGTATCTATTGATACACAAAAAACACTTGAACTTTTTATAAAAGAGGGATATTGGGAAAAGCATATTCGTAAAACTCGAATGTTAAATAAAAAGAAACATGATATTATGAAAAAATCTTTATTATTTTATTTAGATACTAAAATTAAAATATTAAGAGAAGGAAGTGGACTCTCACTAGTTATTATCCCTACAGTAAACATAAATTGGAAAAAACTTCAAGAGCTAGCAAATGACAAAAAAATAAAACTTTATTATATTCATTATGATTCTACTGCCACATTTGATGCTCTATGTATGGGATTTGGAGGATTCTTAGATGAAGAGATACCAAATGCTATAGAAGCTTTTTCAGAAATATTTTTAGAAGTTATACAATAAATTCAAAAGTGTATCTCTGCAACCTCTTCACAAAAATAGGAGCGATATTCATCACTATAAATAGTCTTACGATATGAGGCAGTGTAATATATTGTTATATTAATTATTTATATATTTTATCTTCTCCTAAAACTTAAACTCTTTAATAAATCATTCTTTGTTATATTTTCATTATCATTTAAATCGGCAATTGTTCTTGCAACTTTTAGCACTTTATTTATACTTCTAAACGTAAGCTCATAAGAGATAATCGCTTTTTCAAGTAATGGTTTTGATTCATTATCCAAAAGACAATATTTTTTAATATCTTCATCTTTTAACTTACCATTTAATTCACTTTGCCCTCTTTGTTTTTGTCTTTTAAAAGCATTAATCACATTTGTATGTAATTCTTCTGAGCTAACTGTATTTTTAGAATCATTTGAAGTATCATTCATAACCACATATAAATCAATTCTATCAAGAAAAGGATCAGAAAGGCGATTTTTATACCTTTGGATTTCTGCTTCATTACATCTACAATTTTTAATACTTGATAAAAGGTTACCACAAGGACAAGGATTCATTGAAGCTATAAATATAAATTTTGTTTCATATTCTGTTTTACTATTTACTCTTGATATTAATATTTTATTATCTTCTAATGGCTCTCGCATAGCTTCAAGTATTGATTTTGAGAAATGTGGTAACTCATCAAAGAATAAAATACCATTATTACTAAGTGCTATTTCACCTATTTTTGCATTTGCACTTCCACCACCAAAAATTGATGATTTTGTTGAACTATGATGAGGATTTCTAAATGCACGAATTGGTACAAAATCTATTTCTTTATAATCCAAAGCTAGAAGTTTTGCTTTTTCCAAAATCTCTTCAAGTGACATTGGAGGAAGTATATATTTTATTCTTTTACTTATCATACTTTTTCCACAACCAGGTGAGCCTTCAAAAATAAGATTATGGTTACCAGCAGCACAAATCAAAGCTGCAAACTTTGCATTTTCTTGCCCTATTACATCTATAAAATCTTCTGTATATTTTTTTTCATAATAAAATTTTTCATCATTTATTTTTATTGTTTCATAGTCTAATTTTGAAGATTTATATCTGTATTTTTCTCTGTGTTCTTTATCATCTTTACTAAAAAATATTAATGCCTCATCTATATTTTTCACAACATATATTTCTAAATCTGGAATATTTGAGATTTTCTTAGCACTATCTTCACATACTAATATCTTTTTTATTTTTTTATTTTTAGCAAGAGATAATACAATTGGAAATATTGTACTTGTATCTTTTATTTCACCATTTAAACTAAGTTCTCCAAAAACATAAAAATCTTTGAAAACATCTTTTGTTACATCATAAAGTGCAATTTGTAAAGCAATAGCTAAATCAAAATGAGTACCTTTCTTTTTTATATCAGAAGGTGATAAATTAATCGTGATTTTTAAAGGAGGGAACTTATAACCATTCATTAATAATGCTGATTTCACTCTATCTTTTGACTCTTGAATACTTGTTGAGATCAATCCAACAATAGTAAAAGAAGGCAAACCTTTTGTAAAAGAAGATTCAACACTAATACTTAAAGCATCTATGCCATCTAGTGATGCTGAGTTTATAATTTTCAATAGAACTCCTTTAATAATATATATAGTTATTATAACAAGTTATTTAATCTTTCAATCTTAAATATAAAATACTATATAAAGTCAAAAAGCAACTGTTTTTCTAATTTCTGTAAATATTTTATAATTTAATCAATTTTAATATCAATACAAACTACAAAAAGGTATAAATATATCTAATGATTTAATATATTTTAGGGAGAACAATTTATGAAATTAATGCCATGTCCTGAGTGTCAGCATGAAATAAAAGAACAATTAGGAACAGTTTGTCCAAATTGTGGATATACAGTTGGATATTTTAATGGAACAAATAAAAGACCTAAATATGCTAAGTTTTTTGCACTTAGTGTATTTTTACCATTTATATCTTTTTTAACTATTGTTATAACATCAATGAATAAAATAAGCTTTGCTTTTGGTGTGATTGTATTTATAGTTATTGCATATAAATCTTGTCCATATTTCTATAGGAACTTATTTATTACAAAATTTGAAAAGTTTTTCTTTTGGTTAGTTTGGATATTAGTAAATAGTTTACTTATTACTATGATATATAATTTAGTTCATAAACTACAATTAGTATAAAAGATAAGAAAAAATATTAATTTATTTTTTCTCTTCTTTTAATTTTCGTTTCCACTCTTTTTCAAACTTTTTTCTTTTTAAAAAAGATAAATGTTCAATAAATAAATGACCAGATAAATGTTCCATTTCATGTTGCCATGCAACTGCTAGGAAATCTTCTGATTCCATTGTTTGCTTTTGTCCATGTCTATCATAATATTCAACTATAATATGTTGAGCTCTTGTAACATCTTCTGTAAAACCTGGAACGCTTAAACAACCTTCTGTAAAAACTTGTACTCCATCTTTATGTGTAATAACTGGATTAATAGCTTCAATTAAGTCTTCTTTATTTTGAATATCTTCATCATCTGGTAAAGAAATTATTAATACATTTAAAGGAATTCCTACTTGAATAGCTGCAAGTCCTACACCTGCATGATCCATCATAGTTTCATACATATCATCTAGAAGAGTGTGAAGTTCTTCATTGAACTCCACTACATCTTCTGATTTTAATCGAAGTAATTTATTAGGATAAGTTATAACTTCTCTAAGCATTTTACAAACTACTTATGTTTAGCAATAACTTCATCAATAAGACCATAAGCACAAGCTTCATCAGCACTCATAAAGTTATCTCTTTCTGTATCATTAGCAATAGTTTCAACTTTTTTTCCAGTTTGTTCTGCAATCATTGCATTTAAACTATCTTTCATTCTTTGAATCTCTTTTGCTTGAATTTGAATATCAGTTGATTGCCCTTGAGCACCACCTGATGGTTGGTGAATCATTATTCTAGAGTTAGGAAGAGAATATCTCTTACCTTTAACTCCAGCTGATAATAAAAATGCACCCATAGAAGCAGCTTGTCCTATACAAATAGTACAAACATCAGGTTTAATATAATTCATAGTGTCATAAATAGACATTCCACTAGTAATAACTCCACCTGGAGAGTTTATATAAAGATAAATATCTTTATCTGGATCTTCTGCTTCTAAAAAAAGTAATTGAGCAACAATAGTTGATGCTACTTGATCATTTACTTCACCACTTAACATGATGATTCTATCTTTAAGAAGTCTTGAGTAAATATCGTAACTTCGCTCACCTCTTCCACTTTTTTCAACTACGTATGGTATATAACTCATTTTTTATCCTATTATAAGGTTTATTTTCCTAATTTTTCGTCTAATAATTTAGAAATAACTTTTTCTTCAATCATTGACATTTTAATTGCTGGAAGGTATCCTGCTTCTTGGTATTGTTTTAATACATCTTGAGGATTTTGTCCCATTTGCATTGCTTCATAGTATAATACTTGAGAAACTTCTTGATCAGAAACTTCTACAGATTCTGCTTTTGCTAATGCATCAACAATAAATGTAGCTTTAACAGAATTTTGCGCATCTTCTCTTAATTCTTCTCTCATTTCTTCAACTTTAGCAGGATTTTCTTGTAAAGCTTTGATTTCATCTTCACTTAATTCTCTAACTTTATTATTTAAAGCTTGATTAATTTCTTGATCAACAACAGTTGCAGGTAATGCAAAAGTTAATTTTTCAACTAAAGTTTCTAAATATGCAGGTTTTAATTCTTCTCTGTAATATTTATTTTTTGCTTCAGCTTTCATTTGTTCTTCAAGTTTTTCTTTTAATGTTGCAACAGTTGCATTTTCTTCACCTGGTAACATTTTAGCAGCAAATTCATCTGTTAATTCAGCAGCAGCTTTTTCTTGAATTTCGTGTAAAAGAACTTTAAATACAGCTTCTTTACCAGCTAAATCTTTTGATTGATATTCTGCTGGGAAAGTAACAGTAATATCTTTAGCTTCACCATAAGTCATACCAATGATTTGTTCTTCAAATCCTGGGATAAATGAACCTGAACCAACTTGTAATGCGAATTTTTCAGCTTTTCCACCTTCAAATGCAACACCATCAACAAAACCTTCAAAATCAATTAAAGCATGATCTTTATCTTGAACTTCTCTTGGTGTTTCAATTGCAGTTAAAGGAGCAGATTGTGCAGCCATTTCTTCTAATTTAGAATCAATTTCTTTTGTATCAACAGCTTTATCTTCAACTTCTGGTAATAATGATTTATAATCACCTAAATCAACAACTGGTTTACAAGCTACTGATACTTCAATATCAATTGAACCATCTTCTTTTTTATCAAATTTAGAAATTGAAGGCTCACCTACTAAATCTTCATTAGAAATATTTAATTCTTTTAAACCATCAGCTAAAATAGCTCTTAATGCATCACCTTCAGCATCTTCTCTTAATTTATCTGCATATCTTTGTTTTACAACTGCAACAGGAACTTTACCTTTTCTAAAACCTTGAATATCCATTGTTTTAGCAGCTTGTTTAGCTACTTTGTCTAAGTTTGTTTCAATTGTTTCTTTTGTAATCGTTGCAGATACTACTGCATTTGCTTCATCTACTCTATTTGCTTTGAATTCCATCAAATTTACTCCGATTGTTATAATTTTAACCGTGATTTTATCTAAGAATTACTAAAGCTTTAATAAAATATATATTTAAAGGAGTTTTTACTTGCAATTTCTATACATAAATGTGATTTATTTAATGCTAATACCTACTTTTATTTTAATGTTTTTTATAATTACCAAGAAGAATTCATTTGATAAATACTTTTCAAAAGAAGTATTAGAAAAGCTTTCAGTTTCTAATCAATATTTTTCAAATAAAACAAGAAATATTATTTTATTTATTTCTTTATTATTTATGATAGTAGCACTCGCACGCCCTGTAATTAATGAAAAAGAGCATAAATCAAAACAAAAATTAAACGCTGTAATAATTGCAATTGATCTTTCAAAATCAATGCTTGCAAATGATATATATCCTACAAGATTAGAGTTTGCAAAGAAAAAACTACTAGATATAATTAAATTATCAAAGACAAATGCATTTGGAATAATTTTATTTGCAAAATCTTCTTTTATTTTATCTCCTGTTACACAAGATTTTACATCATTAAAGATATTAATTGAAAATTTAGACAGTGGAATGAATTTTGATAATGGTACAAATATCTATTCAACACTTGAAACAACAAATAAATTATTAAAAAACTTCAAAAATAAAAATCTTATTTTATTAACAGATGGTGCTGATAAAAAAGAGTTCAAAAAAGAAATAGACTTTGCAAATAAAAACAATATAAATATTTATATCATTGCAACAGCTACAAAAAAAGGAGCTGCGATAAAGTTAAAAAATGGAAATTATTTAGTTGATAAAAAAGGTAATATTGTAACTGTTAGATTAAATGAACATATAAAAAATCTAAGTTTAAAAACAAATGGAGCTTATATAAATTATTCACTTGATTCAAATGATATTTCTCAAATTTTAAATGAAATAAATTCTAAATCAAAAAAACAAGAGTTTAAAGAAAAAAGATTTAAAACTTATACTGAATTATTTTATTATCCTCTTAGTTTTGGAATATTTTTACTTTTAATTGCATTTTCATCTTTACCTAAATTATCTTTCAAAAATAAAAAAACTATACAATCAATTCTTTTCTTAATCTTATTTTTCAACCTAGATAAAATAAATGCTGCAACATTTGATTTTCAGACAATTGAAGATGCAAATAAAGCCTATAAAGCTAAAGATTATGAAAAAGCAGTAGAAGAGTACAAGAAAGTTAATAAAAGTCCTCAAGCTAAATATAATCAAGCTTGTTCATTATATAAAGATAAAAAATTTAAAGAAGCAATAAATATCTACAAGAGTATAGAAAGTGATGATAAAGATTTAAACTATAAAAGATTTCACAATCTTGGAAATGCATATGTAAAAACACAAAATCTACAAGAAGCAAAAAAAGCTTATGAAAATGCCTTAAAATTAAAAAATGATAAACAAACAAAAGAAAATTTAGAATTAGTGAAAAAAGCATTAAGAGAACCAGAAGAAAATAAAAGTCAAGATAGAAAGAAGCAAGAAAATAAAAAGCAAAATAAACAAAAGCAAAAAGAACAAAAGAAAAAAGAACAAAAAAATACTAAAGAAAAAAATATCCAAAAAACAAAACAAAATGAAATATCAGATTTAGAAGAAAAAAAATGGTTAGAACAATTAGAAAATCAAAAAACAAATCCACTTATGAAAAAAATGGAATCTAAAAAAGAAGGGAATGAGTTAGAAGGAAATCCTTGGTAAGAATTTCCTAAAAAATATAAAGATGGAAAAATCTAAAAACTAATAGTTTTTAGATTTTCTCATTTGAAGTAACTCTCTTTGAACAGAAATATTAACTGCTTCATCTGGTTCATAATCAAGTGAATAATTTCTACCATCATAATCAACAGAATTTAAAATAATTTTCATAGCTTCAAGTCTAGCTTTATGTTTATTATCACTTCTTACAATATGCCATGGAGCAGATCGCGAAGTTGTACGTCTAAGCATTTCATATTTTTTTTCAGAGAATTCATCCCATAAATCTTGTGCTTGCATATCAACTTCTGAGAATTTCCATTGTCTTAATGGATCTTGAATTCTTCTATCAAATCTTCTTTTTTGCTCTTCTTTTGAAACAGAAAAATAAAGTTTAACTAGAATCATTCCTTGTCTTACTAAATCTTGCTCAAAATTTACAACATCTTCCATAAAAATTTCATGTTCTTCTTTTGTACAAAATCCAAAAATCGGCTCAACCATAGCTCTGTTATACCAAGATCTATCAAATAAAACTATTTCTCCACCTGTAGGAAAATGTTCAATATATCGTTGGAAGAACCATTGTGTTCTTTGTGTATCATTTGGTTTACCAAGCGCAACGATACGGTAATGTTTATTATTCATATACCTAGTCATTCGTCTAATAGCACCACCTTTTCCAGAAGCATCTCTTCCTTCAAAAAGAACAATCATTCTTTGATTATTTGATTCTAAATGATTTTGAAGCTTAATTAATTCAATTTGATATCTTTTTAACTCTTCAAGATCATATATCTTTTGTACACCCTCTTTTAAAATATCAGTATCGAGTTTTTTATAATCACCTAATATTGATAATAATTGTTCATTTTCTTTAATTAGTTTTGATAATTGTTCATTTTCAAAACTATTTTCTTTAGTAGCAACTGGTTTATTTATTACAGTTTCGATTTTATCCTCTTTTAACATTATAGAATCTTTAAATTTTTGCATTAAATCTAATGCAGATTTCTTAGTTAAATTATCTTTTTTTGTATAACCTAAAACTTTAACATATCTTTTTCTTTCATATTGGAATCTTGCTATATATTTTTTCCCAAAGATAGGATGAGCAACTTTAGAAATATATAATCCACTATGGTTCGTTCTTTCGAAATCACTTAAATTCATAATCAAATAGACCTTGCAAATTTATTTTCTTGTTCCATATTTTCAATCTCTTCAGTACCAGATATTAAAATATTATCATCAGTTTTTATATCATTCACATCAATTTTATTTGGATAATCAACATGAGTTAGAATATGCTTGATACAATTAATTCTTGCTTGTTTTTTATTATCACTTTTTATAACTGTCCAAGGTGAAATATCAGTATTTGAAGCCATAAGCATAGAAAATTTTGCAATTGTATACTTATCCCATAATTTTTGAGATTCTTTATCTACAGGTGAAAGTTTATATTGTTTAAGCGGATCTACTTCTCTTTTTTTAAATCTCTTTGCTTGTTCTTTTTTAGATACAGAAAAATAAAATTTCATTAAAATAATTCCTGATTTTACAAGCATTTGCTCAAATTCTGGAACTTCTTTTAAAAATTCATGATGTTCTACTGTTGTACAAAATCCCATTACTGGTTCAACACCACCTCTGTTATACCATGATCTATCAAATAATACTATCTCTCCTGCACTTGGAAGATATTGTGTGTATCTTTGAAAATACCATTGAGATGTTTCAATATCACTAGGTTTTTCTAATGCAACAACTCTTGCACCCCTAGGATTTAAATGCTCAGTAATTCTCTTGATAGTTCCACCTTTACCAGCAGCATCCCTACCTTCAAAAATCATAAGAACTTTTAGACCTTGTTCTTTTACATGATTTTGCAATTTTAATAATTCAATTTGTAATTTTGTAAGCTCTTGTTCATATTCTAAAGTTTCTTTTTTAACCCAAATTTGGACTTTTTTAGGCTTTTTCTTTTTTATATCAGGAGTACTATCTTTACAATCTTCTTTTTCTAAAGAAGAGTTTAAATCTTCTAAATCTTTTATCTCATCACCTATAATATCTCTGTCTTTCCCCATCATTAATTTCTATCCTTTATGAAAGTCTGCTTTTATATTCATTATAGCCAAAGATGTTTACAATTTGATAACACTTGTTGGATACCTTTATTACAATTGCAGGTAACTTAATCCCATTGAAGGTTGTTGTTTTAACCATTGTATAATGTATCATATCTTCTAATATGATTTTATCACCAATTTTTAGGGGCTTATCAAAAGAATAATCTCCAATAATGTCTCCTGCTAAACACGTGTTTCCACCAAGTCTATAGGTAAACTCTTTTTCATTTGCAATGCCACTATTTCTAATTTCTGCTCGATACGGCATTGCAAGAGTATCAGGCATATGTGCTTCTGCTGAAGTATCTAGTATTGCTAAATTCATTCCATTTTTAATTACATCCAAAACTGTTGCAACAAGGTAACCCGTTTGCCAACCTACTGCTTCACCTGGTTCTAGGAATACTTTTAAATGTGGATATCTAATTTTAAATTCTTTTAATAATTTAATTAAACCTTCAACATCATAATCACTTCTTGTAATATGATGACCTCCTCCAAAATTTACCCATTTTAATTGAGAAAAATATTGAGAAAAGTTTTTTTCAAATGCATTTAATGCACCTTCAAGAGCATCTACATTTTGTTCACAAAGTGCATGAAAATGTAAACCTTCAACATCATCAAGATTATTTTCATCAAAGTTTACTTTTGTGATACCTAACCTTGAGTTTACAGCACAAGGATTATATAAGTCTACTTCAACACTTGAGTATTCAGGATTAATACGTAAACCTATTGAAACGTTATCTTTTGCTTTTTCTCTAAATTGATTTAATTGATTAAAAGAGTTGAAAACAATGTGATCTGATAGTCCTACTATTTGATCAAATTCTTCTTCTTTGAATGCAGGTGAATAAGTATGTACTTCTCCACCAAACTCTTCGCGAGCTAAAATAGCTTCATTAAGTCCTGAAGCACAGCATCCTTTTAAGTATTTTTTACATAAATCAAATGTTGAATATAATGAAAAGCCTTTTAATGCTAAAAGAATATTAACATCGGCTTCATCTTGAACTCTTTTTAATAATTTTAAATTCTTTTCAAGTAAATCTTGTTCACATACAAAACTAGGACTTGGTAATTTATCAAAACTATCTACAATTTTTTTAATTTTCTTCAAAAGGTTCGAATTCCTCTTTTGATACACCACAATCTGGACATTCCCAATCTTCTGGAAGATCTTCAAAAGCTGTTCCAGGTTCAATCCCAGAATCAGGGTCACCAATCGCTGGATCATAGATATAATCACATACTGTACATATATATTTTTGCATAATAACTCCTACTTTTTAATTTAAATATTATACAAGTTTATTAATTTTAAAAGCACTTAATTAAAAAACTAGTTTTATAATTTTATTTTATTTTTTCTTAAATAACAGGTAAATCTAATATTTTCCAAGGTAAACCTTGAATCATTAATTCATCCATAAATGGTTTAGCATCAAATTCTTCAATATTAAACACACCTTTTCCATCCCAAATACCCTGATAAATCATCTTAGTTCCAATCATTGCAGGAACTCCTGTAGTATATGAAACAGCTTGAGCTCCTGTTTCTTTGTAACACTCTTGATGGTCACAAGTATTATAAATATATACTTTTTTCTTTTTACCGTCTTTATAACCTTCAATAATACAACCAATATTTGTTTTCCCAACAGTTCTTGGACCAAGTGATGCAGGATCTGGCAATAATGTTGCTAAAAACTCAATAGGAATAATTTCTACACCTTTGTGCATAATAGGTTTAATACCTAACATTCCTACATTTTCTAAACAATTCATATGTTGAATATATGATTCTCCAAATGTCATAAAAAATCTAATTCTTTTAAGACCTTTGATATTTTTACATAAAGATTCTAACTCTTCATGATATAAAAGATAAGATGGTTTTACTCCAACTTCTGGATAATCGTGTTCAACTTTTATTTCTAAAGGTTTTGTTTCAATCCATTTACCCTCTTCCCAATATCTACCGTTTGCAGAAACTTCTCGTAAATTTATTTCAGGATTAAAGTTTGTAGCAAAAGGATAACCATGGTCACCTGCGTTACAGTCCATAATATCTATATAATTAATCTCATCAAATAAGTTTTGTTGAGCATAAGCACAAAATACACCTGTAACACCTGGATCAAAACCAGAACCTAATAATGCTTTTACATTCGCTTTTTCAAATTGCTCTTGTTTTGCCCATTGTTCTTTGTATTCAAACTTTGCCTCATCTGGATGCTCATAGTTAGCAGTATCAACATAATCAACACCAGCTTGAGTACACGCATCCATAATTGTTAAATCTTGATAAGGTAAAGCAACATTTAACACAACTCTTGGGTTTACTTCTTTTATAAGTTTTACTAAAGAAGGAACATCATCAGCATCAACTGATGCAACATTTATAACTACATTTTGATTTTTTTTAATATCATTTGCAATTGTTTCACATTTAGAAACAGTTCTTGATGCTAAAGTAATCTTTTCAAATGTATCTATGTTCATAGCACACTTTGTAGTTGCTACACGACTTACGCCACCAGCTCCAATAATTAAAATACCAGTATTAGTATTTGTCATCTTTACCTCTTTTATTTAATATTGTATTGATTATATTATATTTTAAGTAAAAATTTGTTAAAGTTGCAAACAATATATGGGGATGATTTGGCTTCGATTAGAGCATTGAAGTCTAGTTGCATGTCGGCCTGAACACGCCGTTATACGGTTCATAATTTTTAAACGCAAATAATACTAATTATTCTCCAGCTTACGCAGCAGCGTAAGTTTTAATTTAGACTCCCCTTAATTGGGTCGAGACTAGGAGGCTCATTCTACTGATGCTATATAAGTAGATCTAAATGGGCTCACCCTAATAGCTTATCTTTAAAAAGGTGATTTACTTTTAAAGAGACATTTCAAATCTTAGCTTTACAGAAGCCTTGCAGGTTGAGTTTTTGTAAAGTGAAATTAATCAACCTCTTCTAAGCATGTAGACGCTATGCGGATATGTTTTAAGACTCCGGTTCAATCCCGGACATCTCCACCAATATATAATCTAAAGAAACCTCACAAAGTCTATTCAGACACCAATTTATCGATACTTTAACCACTTTGTCAACCAATACAGTCTAAGCAAATACCATCAAATCTAAAACCTTTAGGGGCATATTTAGGGATACAATGATAAAATACCCCTAAGCAAATAAAAAAGTACCCCTAAAAGGAATCATCAAATGGCAAGAAGTACCCTACCACTAACTGCAACACAAATTAAGACTACTAAACCAAAAGAAAAAGATTATAAACTTTTTGATGGTGGAGGACTTTTTTTATTAGTAGCAAAAACTGGTGGTAAAAGATGGCGATTCAAATATAGGTTTAACAATAAAGAAAAAATTATAGCTCTAGGAACATATCCAAGTTTATCTCTAAAAGATGCAAGAGCAAAAAGAGAAGAGTATAAATCTTTAATAGCAAATGATATAGACCCAAATGAACAAAAGAAACAAAAAAAAGAAGAGATACTAAAAGTAGAAAAGAAAAAAGAAAATACATTTTATAAAGTTTCTCAAGAATGGCACGAAAATTATCAAACAGAAGTATCAGAAAACTATCATATAAAACTAGGTCGTGCATTAGAAAACTATGTATATAAATATATGAAAGATAAACCAATCGAAGATGTAACAAGATTAGACTTAATTGAAATACTTAAAATACTAAAAGAAAGAGATTTACAAGATACTGCAAGTAGAGTTCTAATGATAATAAATAAAATATATAAGTATGCAGTTACTTTAGAATATGTACCTCATAATATAGTAGCAGATATAGAACAAAAGAATATCTTAGGAAAAAGAGAAAAGAAACACTACCCTACTTTCACAAAAGAAAAAGATATAAAAGGCTTACTATTAGCTATTGATGATTATTCAGGAGATTACACAACTAAGATGGCTTTAAAAATGCTTCCTTATGTATTTGTACGAAGTTATAATATTAGATACTGTGAATGGATTGAAATAGACTTTGATAAAAAAGAATGGATAATACCAGCTTCAAAAATGAAAACTAAAACAGAATTTATACTTCCACTACCAAATCAAGTAATTGAAATACTAGAAGAAGTAAAACAATTTACGGGAAATGGTCAATATGTATTTCCAAGCTTTAGAGCAAAAGACAAACCAATGAGTGATAATACTCTTATTGGAGCATTAAGAAGAATGGGATATACAAAAGAAGAGTTCGTACCTCACAGTTTTAGAGCTATGTTTTCAACGATTGCTTATGAGAATATGGAAGAACATGGATATAGTGGAGAAGTTATTGAAGCTTTACTTTCTCATAAAGAATCTAATAAAGTTAAAGAGGCCTATAATCGTGCCTCTTATAAAAAATCTATGAGAGGATTAATTGAATGGTATGAAAAATACTTAACAATTACTAAAAGGGTAAAAAATGGAAATTAACTATATAAACAATTTTATTAACTCAATAAAAGCTAATAAACAAATGAAAAAACAGTTTTCAAATTTTGATGAAGTTAAAAATGAATTATTATTAAACTACAATAATAAAAACTTAGACTTTAAAAAAATGATTAAGGAACTAGTTATTATTTATTATCAAAGTGTTGGATTAATAAATCTAGTCAATAAATGTCATCTACATTCCGATAATTTTAGAGAACTACTTTCCTATTATGATATGGAAGAGTACGCATATATAACAGTAGGGAACGTTTACTATAAAAAAGAAAATATATATAATCTATCAAAACAAAAACTAAAAAGAATAATAAATGAAGGAAAATCATTAAATAAAGAACTAGATGTTCATGTATGGATTACATTATATGATATGAGTATCCTAGACTTAACAATTATGTCTACTTTAAAAAACAAAGGATTATTGAATAGCTCCATAGATATAAATAATCCTTCTTTAATATGGAAAGAATCTTTAGAAAGTGATTTTTATTATGAACCATTATATATTGATAATGATTTTTTAGAAAAAGTAGACTCTGTTAAAAGCTAAAAGAAAAAAATGAGAACTTAATTCTAAATTTTATAAATATAATATATAATATTTTTAAAATAATTTATTAGGAGATTTATGTACTTTGAAAGATATCTTTTAAGAACAAGAGATAATGAAATGGAAGGTGTATTTAGTTCTGATAATATTGATAATGAGCTATATACACAAAAAACAATATCAAATGAGGATTTAGATATTTATAATCAAGCACCACTTGAATATGATTTGGACTATGCCTCATATCAATATATAATTGCAACATATACGAAACCTATTTTAATTGATGAAAGAGAAAATAGAAAATTATTTAAGTTTAAAATAATATATGCTAAAACAAGTGATAATCAGGCAATTGTAAATGTGACTAACTGGAATGAACTTAACCAACTAAATAATGAAGAAGGACCAGCTTATACATTAAATGTCTTTTGTGTATTATATGATAATATGATAAAGTTTGGATTTGAATATCAGTATCATGCATTGCCAAACGCAATTATTTATAAACTTCTAAGAAATATTGTTCAAGAGGCTTTTTTAAACATAGATGTCTTAGATAATGTATTTAATAGTGATGACTTTGAATTTGGTATGGATTTTAATACAACAGATTATGAAGAAGTTTTTGATACATCAACAAGAAGTAAGCAAATAGTTTTATACATGGATTCAAATACAGAAGGTGGAGAAATTATTAATAGTGGTAGAACCTTGTATAGTATTAAAATAGATAGTGCATTTGCAAATGTATTAGAATTTGCTCAAAATAGAATAAGAGGTAGAGGTATTGCAAGATATGTAATTAAATGTGAAGATTCAAATGGTAGAATTGCAACACTAGAAAATAATGCTAATACAAATAGCTGGGAACAACCTGCAAGACGTGAAATTGAGATTCAGAGTGCAAATTATGTAACGGAGTTATTTGACTTTTTAAGGAATTAATTATGATAAATAAAATATTTAAAGACTATATTCAATTTAGAAAAGAGTTGAATGTTCACAATTTTTTTCATTATTTTTGGAAAATTCTCTTTCCACTTATTTTCGCAATTTCTGTAAATGTAATTTTTTATAATTTTGCGGATAAAATAAATCATAAAGATATAGCAACAATACTAGTATCCACAAACTCTGTAATTACCGCGTTTCTTGTCTTATCTTTAACAGTACTACTAACTCAAGGTATTAAGAATTTGCCAAACAGTAATATTGATTATAAGAAATTTTTGATTACAAATGTAGAAATGAGTGTAATTTTAATCTTCACATCAATTACAATTAGTTTATTTTATATGCTACTATCAAGTTCAAATATTTGTTCAATGAATTTTATATTAAATATTACTGGTTTTATATCAGTTTTTATTACTATGTTGGTTATTACATTGTCAATTTATGATTTATTATTACTATCCAGTAGATTAAAATAGAAGATATCTCTATAATTATTAAAACTATGGAAAAAATTAATTTAAAAACTTCACAAAGTTCTTTTTACTAATTAAGTTTTCTATATAATTTATTATGAATGATAAAATCAATATAAAAAAAATAATTGAAGATATAGCTAGATTATATATTAAAACAAAAGATATAGAAAAAGTAGTAGAAATTTTTTTTGATAATCAAATAAAAGAACTTGAAGGAGAAATAGATTTTTCAAAATTAAAAACAATTGTATTCTCTCAAATAAAAGCCTCAAAAACACTTACACAAGTACAAGACAAAAAGGAAGAAAAAGAAATATTATCTAGCACACTAAATCAATTTGATTATAAATTTCAAGATGAACAAATAAAAGTATTTAAAGAACTAATTAAATATGATAAATCTATAATATATGATAAATATAAAATATTTTATAGATTAAATATATTATTAGTAAAGATATTCGAACATTTATACACTTTAGAAGTTTTAAATAATTTAGAATATGAAGAAGATATTAAAAAAAAAGGTATTGCCAAAACTAGTCATCCAATTGTAAAAGATGCAATTATTCCAAGAATAAAAACATTTAAAGATTATCAACAATTTAATGATTCAAAAGAATCTAAACTAATGATAAATCTATATGAAGACTTCTTAAAAAATCCATTAGAAATAAGAGCAATGTATCAAAGTATTAATTCCATTCCAAAACCTACTTTTATAGGAGAAGAAAAAGAGTTAGTAGATACTATATTAAAGCAAGAAACTTATCTTAATTCAGCTACAAAACTACAAGATACTCATATATTTAAAAGTTGTCAAATACATAGTTTTTCTATCTATAAAGATATAAATTTAATAAATAAGTCATTAAATATAAATGATACTATTCAAGATAAGAACTTAGTTAAATATATTAATATTCTAATGAATTCATTCTTTGATTATGAGTTTGAATCTAATTTAAATGCAAGCCATTTAAAAAAAGAAATCCAATTAAAAGATACTTTTAATGACTTAGAAATACTAGAATTTAGAACGAAAAGAAACTATAAAGAACATCCAATATTTAAAGAATTATAAATTCACTATTGACCAACTAGTGAAATTCACTTTCAAAAAAAATCAAAACCAATTAAACTTCCCCTATCAATTGACAAACAATGTCATATAAATTTATATAACAGTAAAGACGTTTACTAAACTTTCTATTTAAACAAATAGATAAATCCTTTAAGGATAAAAAATGTTAGTTTTAAAAGCAGAGTTAATGGGAATCTATAAATCAAATGATTTTACAGATAAAAATACAGGTGTTATTACAATAGGTAAAACAAAATTACAATTACTAAGTAAACAAGTTATGAAAAATGGTTCTACAAAGATTACTTTACTAGATGTAAGTATTCCAAATGAAAAAGTAAACCTTTTCACAAAAGATAGAATTGGAAAAATTGTAGAAGTAGATGTTGCTGTAATTGGAGATGTTAAATATTACGGTGTCTAAAAAGAAAAGAAACATTGCGGAGGGACGGATGCAATGTTTTTTTCTTTGTGACAACAAATAGTTTAAAAGGGGTTATTAGTAATACCCCTTACTATACGTCAAAAGGAAAATAAATGACAAGTACTAAAAAGATATTTGGTATAGATTCACTTTATTACTTTTGTGAATCAAATGAAAATTATGATGATTATTATATAGAAATGTTAGACCAGGTAGAAGAAGTAAAAGGTAATTTTGAGAAGAAAGATATTGAGTTTGAAAATAATGATATTCATATAAACTTAAATGATATTCCTTTAAATTTTCTTGGTCGCGCAGAAGGTTACCATTGGTTTAAAGATATTAATGATTACTTTAAAATAGGTTTTAAAGATAAGTATAAAAACAGAGGTTTAAATGATATTAGAGTCCAACTATTAGGAATTGGTATTTATACTATTGGTATAAAAAGTTTAATTGATTTTATTAATAACATCTTATTAAAAGATGTAGTTACAGGATATTATCCAATTACAAGAGCAGATTTAAATTGTTTTATTCAATATGATTTTAGCTTTGTTACAAAAGAAATGTTTGTATCAAGAAAGAAACAATATTCAACTATTAGTGAGATTGGAAGTTCAACACAGTTACAAACAATATATGTAGGTAAAGAGCCTTTTAAATTAAGACTTTACAATAAGAAAGAAGAGTTAAAAAAATCAAGGAAAAAAGACTTAATGTATGAGTACTTTGCAAATAATGACTTTGATTTAGAAGCAGACATTTTTAATGTTGAGTTTGAGATGCATAGAAGCTATTTAAAGACCTTTAGTATTTTAACTATTGAAGATTTACTTACTAATGCAGTTAATCTATTTAAGTCATCTATGGACGATATACGGCTAATAGATATTACAACTCTTTCTGAAAATGCAGTTGAGCATAATAATAAACATAGAGGTGAAACTTTAGCTATATGGGAAGAGATAAAACAAGAATATGAATTAAAAGATTTTTTACAAATACAATTGCCATTAACAAAAGTTAAAAGAGCTGTATCTGTATATGATGATTATAAGTTTAAATTAGAGTACATAGCTTTGATAAGACGTGCTTTAGTTAATAGATTGAACATTAATACTGATTATTTAGAAGAACTCTACCAAGAGGGAAAAGAATCACTTAATAAAACTCAAACAAATACAAGTATGAAAAAAAGATATACAGAAGTTGAGATAATAGATAAAGAAGGAAATATTGAGAAGTTTAGATTACTAGAAGATGGTAATTTAATTAAACCCTTATCAATTGAAACAGTTGCTAATTTACAAAATTATGATCTATTAACTTACTTAGACAAAGTAAGAGAAAAACAAAACTTATCAACTAAGAATAAACATATCTATGAGGTTGCTTTGAAAGAAGCTATGAAAAGAGGATTAGTTTTAGATATTAGTCCTCATGAAGCAAATGAAAGGTACTAAAATGAATGATGAAGAATTAATAGAAAAACTAGAGAAGTTTGCTATCTCTCATAAGTTAAAAATTGATAAAGCAATAAGAAAAAATAAACTATATGCAGAGTGCATTTATGGACATAAGCATTATATAAAAAGTTATGAAGAATATGTATTTGCTATTGAAGAAAATAGCATTTTATTTATTTATGGATTATAAGAGAAAGAGGGATTTAGTTCCCTCTTTTAAATATTAAAAGAAAGGGAAAAAGAATTATGAACAATTTTTTAAGAATAAAAGAAGTTATGAAAAAAACGGGTATTGCTAAAAGTACTATATGGCTTTGGGTTAGTGAAAATAAATTTCCTAAACCAATTAAATTAAGTCCCAGAATTACAGTTTGGGAAGAAGCAAGAATTGATTATTGGATGAAAGAAAAACTATAAAAAATTTTATGCTATAATTATTTATAAAAATTAGAATAAAGGATAATGAATATGTCACAAAATGTTAATAAAACAAATATATTAAACTATTTAAAAGAGCATTATTCCGAATTTAAAGATAAATATAGTGTAGAACAAATAGGACTATTTGGAAGCTATGCAAGAGATGAAGCAACAGAAGATAGTGATATAGATATTTTTGTAAAAATGAAGCCATCTTTATTTGATATGGTAGCTATTAAAAATCAAATTGAGCATGATTTAGATAAAAAAGTTGATATCATAAGAGAACATAAAAATATCAAACCTTTTCTACTTCAAACTATAAAAAAAGATTTAATTAATGCATAACAAAGCATTAATTCTTTCTACACTAGAAGATATTCAATATTCACTAAAATTAATCCAAAATAGAGTTAAAGATATAAACTCATCAGATGACTTTTTAACTAATGAATCTGGTTTAGAAAAACTTGATAGTATTTCTATGAGATTAGTAGCTATTGGAGAAGGTTTTAAAAATATTGATAAACTTTCCAATAACACTCTTTTGCAGAACTATCCACAGATTCCATGGAAAGAAGTAAAAGGAATTAGAGATATATTATCTCATCATTATTTTGATATGGATGCAGAAATTATTTATAAAGTTTCAAAAAATGAAATTCAAAAACTGATAGATATTGTTAATAAAATTATTCTAGATATAAAATAAAAATCTAGAAAATTTAATATATCATTCTTTATTTTAGGGTATTTTTTAGGGATATATTTTTAAAATACTCTGAACAAATCCTACATATAGGTAAACTTTAATCCCGGACATCTCCACCAATATATGATTCAATTTAATCTAACAAAGATTATAACTACTTGCTTCCTTTATATTTTACCAAATATCAATTCACAGTTAAAGTGTAATACCCATATAAATTAATCCATATTAAATTATGCCAATTTCTTTAAATTCTTTAAAAATATTTCATTATTTTAATCTTTAATTTTTAATCTCAAATATACTTTATATTTTAATCTATCCAATTTAACTGATAATTCTTCAATATTATTGGATTCTAATATTTCTAACATTTTTTTATAGTTTCTAATTTTTTCATCAGTAATATCTACAATTAACAAATCTTTATTTGAAAATGATTTATCATTAACCCTATCAATCATTTCTTGTATACTTTCTTTATTTACTTTTTTATATAATCTACCGTCTTTATGATAAACTTTATCAAAAAAACCTTGTTCTTCAAAACTCATATTTTTTATCTTCCTCTACTTTAAATTACAAATAAAATTTTTAAATATAATATTATAACTATTTTAGCAAAAACACATATAAAAACATATATAAAGATGCAAATTTATAATTTAAAAGCTTACTTTATTTCTACCATTTTTTTTAGATTTATAAAGTAGTTTATCAACTATTTCAAGTCCTTCATTTATACTAGTTACATTATTTAATGAGCTAACTCCAAAACTACAAGTAAAGTGAGGTATTTTCTCATTGTCTTTTGTTTTATTATCAATTGTATTTCTAAGATATTCAGCCATAATAATTGTTTTATCAAATGGTTTTTTAGAAAGGATTACAAATTCTTCTCCTCCCCATCTACAAAAAATATCATTTACTCTAATATTATTTTGTATAAGATTGGCTAAATAAATTAATGACTCATCTCCAATATTATGTCCATAAGTATCATTTATTAATTTAAAATGGTCAATATCAAACATTATAAGAGACAATTGAATATTTTGCTTTTGCATTTTTTTAAATTCTTGTTTAATTTTTATATTAAAATAGTGTCTATTATAAATATTAGTTAATTGATCATGCATTGCTAGTCCGACAGTTAACTTTTTTTCTTTATCTTTTTTATAAGCAATATAAGCAATTAAAATTGATAACATTCCAATAATTAATATAATAATTATATATGAATCCAAAATATATTTAAAATAATCAGATTCTGAAAACATTATAATATATCCAACTTTTTTAGATGTAAAATCATTAATTAAAGGAGTTAATTTTATTGAATATACTTTAAAATCATAAAAATAAATATCATAAAAATTTTCTAGATTATTCATTTTATTCAAAAACTCTTTATTTTTTGAGAGTTTCTTAAATATGATATTTCTTTCAACTTCATGTATACAATTTACATTATAATCAGCAATAATTTTTTGTATTAAAAAATTATCAAATAAAAAGTATTTTTTATAATTTATTAATTGATCTTTAAAAACTTTTTTTTCAACAATATCTTTTCTTAAAATATAATCAATATGTGTATTATTATTTTTTTCAAACAATATTTTAAAATTCAATAATGATGATGAAATTTCAACACTACCAATATAATCTTCATTTTCATCAAAAAGAGGATAAACAAATCTATAACCATTAAAAATTCTACCCTCTTCAAAACCTATTATAGGAATTTTATTTTCACTAACAAACTTTACACTTGCTCGTACATCTGTTAAACTATCTCCAAATTTTGATGGCTTATGTAGTCTAAGAAAACTATCATTATTAGGAAGATGAAAATGCAATTGTTGAATACCATAATTTTTAAAATTATTATAATTATCGACTAATAAGGTATGTAATTCTTCTCTAATTTTTATTTTTTCTTCATCTGAGGATTTATTTGCTTTTTTAAATACATCAATAACTTTTTTTGTATTAATAACATTATCAAATAAAGCATTTGATAATCTGTGCGTATCATTTATAATAAGATTTAATTGCTTTTGTTTTTTATTGTAACTTGAGACTTCATATTTATCTAAGTTATGATAAATTTGTATAAAACTTATAGTTGACAATATTATAAATGTCGTAAAAGAATAGAAAATAAATTTTTTCAAAATAATCCAATAGCTTTCTATTATTCTAGCAATTATTCTCTTTTTCTTTTCTTACATTAATTTTAATACTCATTATCTTCGAAAAAATCTTTTTTTTATTCAAGATTCTTTTTTTAAAATCACCCATTATTTATCTAGCTTTGACTATAATCTAAGAATTCAACAAATTATTTAAAGAAAGTTATTTAAATGAATAAAAAAATTATTTATCAATTTACAATTATTTCTATACTTTTAATTGTTTCTATTAGTGTCTTAAGTTTTTACAGTTTAAAAAATAATAATATAAAAATTGCAGTTAATAGTGCAGAAGCTACTGCTCAGGTTATAAAAAATGGTTTAACTGCATATATGATAGATAAAAATATGCATAGATCTGATACATTTATTAATTCTGTTGCTAGTATGAAAAATATTAATGAATTATGGATGGTACGTAATCAATCAATAAATAAACAATTTGGACTAAATGAAAAGAAAAAACCAAGAGATGATATTGATAAGGAAGTATTAAAGACAGGAAAAACTATTTATAGTTTTAATGATACCTTAGACAAATCATTTGTTCGTATAACTATTCCCTACAAAGCCGTATGGGAAAATGGAGTAGATTGTACTAGGTGTCATAATGTTTTAACTGGAGATACTCTAGGTGCAATATCTTTAGAATTTGATATAACTAATATTAAACAATCTAAGTTTGAAGAGTTATATTTAATACCACTCATTATTTTTCTTGGATTATTATTTATTTATTTTATTTTTAGAAAAAATTTAAATCAATATTTAGAAATATTTGAAAATTTAACTACAAGCTTGACTTTAGCAATTAATGGTAAATTTGAAAAAATTTCATATCCTCAGAATCTATCAACTGATGTAATGACTTTAATGGATAAATTTAATTGCTTAATTGTTTCTTTAAAAGAAACTTCAACTGATATTGATAAAAAATTAAAAGGTTTTATTGGAAAAGAATCTAATAATGAGAGTAATTCTTTAGAAGATTCAAAAAAGATAATTACGAACTTATCTGCACTGTATCAATTTAAAAAAGAAATTGAACAAGATAATACTAAAGAAGAAATATATAATAGAATATCTGAAATATTACAAAATCAATTTCACATTAGTAATTTCACATTTATAGAAATTAATACTCAAAAAAGAAAAATGGAAATTGTAAAACAACAAGGAGATACTTTTTATTGTAGAAAACATTTAGAAGAAAATCCTCAACAATGTAGAGCAGTTCGAACAAAAAATGATGTATTATCAATTGATTTTCATTCAAGTTGTGCTTTTTTTGAAGAAAAAGAGAAATTCCATTATTGTTTGAGTAATGAAATTATAGAAAATATACAATTGGTTATAAATTTTGTATTAGATTCAAAAGAAGAATTAGAAGAATTAAAAGAAAAGATTTCTTATATCAAAAGTTATATAAATGAATCTACTCCTTCAATTGAAGTTAAACTTCTTATGAATGCTTTACAAGAATCAGCATTTCAAGATAGTTTAACTGGACTTTATAATAGAAAATTCTTAGAAGAACATAGTAAAAAATTAATTTTACAAGCAAAAAGAGAGAATTTTAATATTGGTGTTTTATTACTTGATATGGATCATTTCAAAGCTGTAAATGATGAATATGGCCATGATATTGGAGATAAAGTATTAAAAGAGTTATCTAGAATATTAAATGAAACAGTAAGAGAATCTGATATTGTTATAAGATATGGTGGTGAAGAATTTGTTATTTTACTTGTAAATGTTAAAACAGAAGAAGATGCATTTAATGTAGCTGAAAAAATAAGAATAAGAGTACAAGATAATGAGATTGACATATACGCAGGAACTAAATTAAGAAAAACAGTAAGTATAGGTTTATCAATGTATCCTGAAGATTCATCTACATTTGAATCTGTTATTAAAAATGCAGATATAGCCTTATATGAGGCAAAAAATCAAGGAAGAAATCAAGTAGTAAGATTCAAAACAGAACAAGTTTCAAGTGTTGACTTATTTTAGCAACTTAAAAATTAGTATTCATTACCATCCATACTAGTATAAGAAATACTTGAAACTACACCATCTTCAACATTGTATGATATTTCAATAGGTCTACAGCATACTTCACAATCATCAATTAATGTTGTGTATTCATAAACACCTGTATCAAGTAAGATAGTAATTGCTTGTAAGCAATATGGACATTGTATATTCATTTCTTCCATAAAAATCCTTTTTTATTCATTTGTATCTATTGTTTTTTCTAACTTAAAAAGTTAAGGCAATTACTAAAAAAAACGACCTACTTTTTATCTATATATAATATTTTATAGTATATTACAATTATTTATCTTTTTATATAATTTATTATATTGTAAATAATTGTCAATAATTAATAAATACATAGATATAATAATATGTTATTAAAAAAAGGATATAAAATCGCAAATTTTGAATTAAAAACACCCTATTTAGCAGCAGATGGAATAATAAAACTTTATAATGATAAAGAAGAATTTCAAGGTATAGTTTTAATACAAAGATTAAATGAACCAAAAGGGATAGCAATTCCTGGTGGCTTTGTTGATATTGGAGAAAGTGTAGAACAAGCAGTTGTAAGAGAAATGAAAGAGGAAGTTACACTTGATGTAAAAATCGAACAACTTTTAGGTGTATACTCAAACCCTAATAGAGATGTAAGATTTCATTGTGTTTCATGTGTTTTTATATGTAAGGCTTATGGAATACCAAAAGCTGCCGATGATGCAAAAGAAGTATACATTTATAAATTAGAAGATATTCCATATGAAAAATTAGTTTTTGATCATAGTGACATTTTAAAAGATTTTATTAAAAATCTTAATTTAGAAAAATAAGTACTTTTTAAGTACACAATACATAAAATAATAAACTTATTTAAAAGGATAAAATATTGGATCCACAATATCAAAAAATTGTAGTATTAGTTATAGTATTTACAGCAGGTTTTTTAACTTGGAAAATGGTAAAAGATTTTTATATTAAAAAATTACATAAAGTCTTTGCACATTTAATTGCAGTTATAACATCATCGTTTATGCTTCTATCTACGATGTTTTTATTTATGCCTAAGAATTACCAAAGAGGAACAGGTCCAGAAGTGGAGCTGAGTTTTATGTCAATTATGACAGTTGTAGTTATGCTAGCTGTTTTATATGTTTTTTTCAAATACTCACCTCAAAATAATAAAAAAGAATAGACCTACAAATCTATTCTTTTTCTATCCATTATATTTAATATATTGATAATCATAATCATTATAAGCTAACTTTTAACTTTACTTCATTATTATTCCACACATATTGAATTTTTCTCCTAAAATTCAACATAAAAAAAGGAAAAAATAAATGAATAAAAAATTAAGTTTTATTACAAGCGCGGTAATATTATCTTCGAGTTTTGCATTTGCTGCAGATACAATAGATGAAGCATTTAAAACAGGAACAGTATCAGGATCTTTAACAGCATATGCTTTAGA